>JBBQFW010000044.1:0-18865 GCA_038322445.1 Gemmatimonadales bacterium | reverse complement strand
TGAGCGCTGCGGATGTGGCATCGACGCTCACGTGGCCCGGCAAGAAGGTCGAGGCGGCTCCCGCGAAGCCGCTCACGGCGGTCGAGCAGAAGCGCTACGAAACCGGTCACCAGCAGTACCTCACGACCTGCGCCGCCTGTCATCAGGTCGCGGGCACGGGGCTCGCCAATGTCGCCAAGCCACTCGTGGGATCGGAGTGGGCGCTGGGCGTTCCCGAGCGTGTCATTCGCATCGTGCTGCACGGCAAGGAGGGCACGATGCTCATGCCGCCTATCGGAAGCTCGCTCACCAACGACCAGATTGCGGCGGTGCTGACCTACGTGCGGCGGTCGTGGGGAAACAGCGCCAGTGCCATCGACGCCACCCAGGTCGCCGAGGTGCGCGGTGCGACCCTCGGTCGCAAGAAACCGTGGACGGAAGAAGAGCTTCGAGGCATTCGCCGATAGATGCGCAACTCGACTGTGGCACTTCTCTGTCTCGTGCTCGCCGGCTTTACACCAACGTCTGCGCGTGCACAGTTCAAGGCGCCAGGCCCGGTCATCTTCGAGCTGGCTACGGACAAGCTCAGTCCCCTGAGCGACGACGTGCTCGAGGCCGCGCGTGACTTGTCTCGTCGCCAGGCCCGACATCACGTTGATGCGCATTGAAGGACACACGGACGGTGACGGCAATGCGTCAGACAGCCAGGCGTTGTCGGAGAAGCGAGCGATGGCCGTGACACGCTGGCTCGTGGGCGCCGGCGTCGATTGTCATCGCCTCATCGCGGTGGGCTTTGGCGGATCAAAACCCGTAGCGGCGAACGACACACCCGAAAACAAGGCGGCGAATCGCCGGATCGCTTTTATCCCTGCGGCGCTGCACGGTCGGGCAATTGGTGGAATGCCGGTGGACGCCGGCGGGCAAGTCGCCGGCGATTCCTGCACGTGATGATCGGGCGCTCGATGGCGAGACAAGTCTCCCCACTCTCGTGCCCGATGCGCTTGACCGCACGCGTCACGCGGACGCCACCCGCGCCTGCTCGATGCCAGGCCGCAGCGTGAGCCAGTCCGTGCGGACGCGATCCCACTCCTGGATGATCACGCCGTGCTGCTCGAACAGGTGCCGGATGCGCCGGCGATCGTAGCCGAGCAGCTCCTCGAAGACTGGCACGAGGACACTCAGGGCGTCGTCGCTCATGACGGTGCGACGCGCGAGCGCCGCGATGTGCCTGGCTTCGGACGCCGCGATCGTGAGCCCGTCGGACCGGTTCACGTGCAGCATGACATGAATGTCCGAGCTTCCGTCGCCCACGTAAACGACGCGTTCACTCGGCACCCCGAGCCGCTCACGCAGCGCATCGACAGCCGCCACCTTGCCGAAGCCCGCCGGCACACGGACGATGGACGAGATCTCGCCCGTGACGTCGTCGTACCGGTACTTCGTGCCGATGACGCGTTCCGGCGGCACGATCCCCTCGAGCGCCGAGTTGACGACATCTTCCGGCGCCGCCGAGACCACATAGAAGTCAAAGCGGTGTCCGTCGACGCCGTTGGCCAGCAGCTGCGACAGCAACGCAATATTCCGCTTGAGGCGGATACGACGACCGACTTCCACGAGATCTTCACGCCGCACGCGACGAAACTGCGGATCATGGAGCAGCAGGTAGGAGAGCTCGGCGCCGGATTGGACGAGGTTGAGTTGGGAGAGGCCCGCCACACGACTGAGGAAGTCGTTGATGCCGAGCATCTCGCTGAGGACGTGACCAGAATCATTGAAGCTCAGCGTCTGGTCGAAGTCACTCACGAACAGATAGTGCTTGCGCTCCATACATACTCCTGCGAACAAGACAGAGGTGACCCGACCGCTGGGCCACCGGCACTGATGCGGCGCGTCGGAATGAAGGCGCTGCGCATCGACCCACCTCAACCCATGGGTCTGCGTGCATGATGTACAAGACAATGGTGGAATGCAAGCGCATTAGAGCAATGTCTCGCATTCGGTACACGGACGGACGGACATGGTTGCGTTTGTCTGGGATGGAGACAAATTCCCTATTGCACTTTGGAGTTACCAATCAATTCATCGTACGATCTAAGACACAGGAGTGTCTCATGCGTCTTCGTCTCGCGTCTTGTGTGATCCTGATCACCGCCTGCGCCTCCGCGTCCGGGGCGCCGAGCACGACGCATCCGGTCGTCGAGACCGCGCGCGTCACGTCGGGTAGCCAGATCGGCATGGACATGATGGCGACGAACACGACCCATTCCGTCACGGTTTCGGCACCGCTCGCCGTGGTCTGGAGTCTCCTGCCTGCCGTGTTCGACTCCGTGGGAATCACGGTCGCCACTAGCGACCCAACGACACACGAGATCGGGAATCGTGGCTTTGCCGTTGGCCGTCAGATCGGCGGCGTGATGACCTCCCGCTTCTTCGACTGCGGCAGCAACGGTGGCGCCTCGAGCGCCTTCAGCTACGACTTGTTCGTGAACATCATCACGGTTGCCACGCCAACCACGAGCGCCATGACCTCGGTCGCCACGCAGATCGACGTGAGGGGCCGGCCTGTCTCCACGTCGGGCGCGTGGCTCCAGTGCGCCTCGACCGGGGCGCTCGAGCAGAAGATCGCCGAGACGCTGGACCGCGCGATCAAGCGTTCGCTGTAGCATCGCGTCATTCCCGCGCACGCGGGAATCCATGTTCCACTTCGCAGTTCCGAACGCACCCCATGCGGTAGGGGTAGCCAGCGCGATCGGTGTAACGGGGATAGTCGATACATCAACGGGCTTCGCCGGCCCGATTCCCGTCTCACCGCTCCCATGCGCATCTCCGTCGCTTCCCCAACGCTCGTGCTATTCGCCGCCCTTGGCTGCGCTGGCGACGGACGCAGCGCGTTGACGTCTGCCCAGAACACGGATGCCCCGGCCGTCGTCAACGCGAACGGCGTCGTCGGCCTCACGACCGGGTTCGCGTCCAACTATGACGCCACGCGCGGCGGCACCGTCGTCTCGGACCCCGCGGCCGGCGGCCTGACCTATCGGATCGCGCTGACCGGCAGTCCCAACGGCTTGTCGACCAGCGGCGGCAGTATCATCGGCATTCCGACCACGCCAGGCGTGATCGGCGCCACGCTCACGGCGACCGATGGACTCCGACGGACCGTCACCGATCAGTTCAGCATCGTCGTCTTTGCCGCGGGCCTGCCCACCCCCTCGCTTCCGGTGGCACCGTACCAGTACACCGACGCTGCCCTGCCGCTGCCGGCGCACTTCCGGACGGCGGTGAACGGGACGACCGCGTCCCTCACCGACAATACGCCCGTCGCGAATCCGATCACCAACCCGGGTGCCGCGCTCGGACGCGTCCTCTTCCATGACCCTCGCCTCTCCGCCAACGACGGACTGAGTTGCGCGTCATGCCACATCCAGTCCCTCGGCTTCAGCGACCGCTTGCCATTGAGCGTCGGCTTCGCTGGCGGATTCACGGGACGACACACGCCGGGCCTCACGAACGCGCGGTTCTATCGTCGCGGTCGCTTCTTCTGGGACGAGCGGGCGGCCACCCTGGAAGATCAGGTCCTCATGCCCATCCAGAACTCCGTCGAGATGGGCATGACGCTCGACAAGCTGGTCCTCAAGCTCCTCGCCACACCGTATTACGCCCCGCTCTTCACCGCTGCCTTTGGATCGAGCACGATCACCACCAGTCGCGTCTCGCTGGCCCTCGCGCAGTACACGCGCGCGCTCGTGTCAACCGATTCGCGCTACGACCGTGCGTTCACGGAGGGCGTCCCGAACTTTGCCGCGACGTTTACCGCCGAGGAGCAACTTGGCGAGCGGCTCTTTCGCACGACGGGCTGCGCCTCGTGTCACGCCACCGTGACGCAGGCGAGTGACTCGATCTACAACATCGGGCTCGACGCGGCACCAACTGACACCGGTGCCGGCGGTGGCGCGATCAAGGCGCCGTCGCTGAGAAACGTGGCCGTTCGGCCGCGCCTCATGCACGACGGCCGATTCTCGACGCTCATGCAGGTGGTGGACTTCTTCGATGCCGACGTGCAGCCCGCGGTGGGGCTCGATGTGCGCCTGAAATCGGCGGACGGAACGCCGAAGCGGCTGGGACTGACAGCGGCGCAGAAGTCGGCGCTCGTGGCCTTCATGCGCACGCTCACCGATTCCACGTTCCTCACGGCCGCGCGCTTTGCCTCGCCCTTCACCGCGGCGCCGCTGCCGCCCGTCACGACGCCGGCGCCATTGACGGGAGCGGTGACACTCCAGTTCACCGCCTATCATCCCGCGAGTATTACCGTTGGCAAAGGCGCGCGGATCACGTTCACGAACCTCGACAACCAGCGTCACAGCGCGTCATTCTCGTCGGCCGCGGTCGGGGCGACACCGATCTTCACGTCGGGAAGCCAGAGTCTCGTGATGTCCACGACGCCGGGCAGCTACCACTACCAGTGCGCGGTGCACGGCGCCGCGATGAGCGGCACCGTGATCGTGCAGTAGCGGCTACCCAATCGGCGCATTCTTCCAGCTGTCCGCGATCGCCTTCTCCTTGGAGAGTGTCACCACCGCGCCGCCGACCGTGATGCGGATGAATGGACTGTGGTGATAGGCGCCCACGAGAACCGCCCGCGTCTTCCGCGAGAACACCCGGCCGCTCCGCGTGATCTCGTACAGCGCCTCGTAGCCCGCGAGCGGCGCACGCTCGGCGAGCTCCTCGTTCTTCTGCGCGCGGCTCGCGTTCTCGACCTCGAGCTTCCGCCGCCGGTTCGCGTGATGATTTTTGCTGTCTCGCTGGGCCATGCCGGAAGATACCCGGTCGATTGCGCCGATGCGCACACTGTCTCCCGTCGCACATGCCACGTACCTTGCGGGCTGGCGAACGAGGCGACCGGAGACACTCTGCATGGCTGAACGGGTAGGCATTCTCCTGCGGGCGACGTCAGGCCCGGGCGTGCTGCATCAGCTGACGGGCGTCATCGCGAAGCACGGCGGCGACATCGCCTCCGTCGAGATCGCGGGCCACACGGGCCCCGAATCGCGCGTCTACTTCGAGATCGGCCTCACGAGTGACGCGGCCGCCCTGCTCGAGGACCTGCGGGCCTTGCCGTCGGTGCTCGAGGTGTCGCGCGTCGACACGCTCGACAAGGTCTATGGCAAGCGGATCATCATCATGGGCGGCGGCGCGCAGGTCGGGCAGGTGGCGATCGGTGCGATCTCCGAGGCCGACCGCCACAACATTCGCGGGGAGCGCATCTCGGTCGACACCATTCCCCTCGTCGGCGAGCAACCGCTCGCGGACGCGGTGCGTGCCGTGGCGCGGCTTCCACGCGCCTGTGCGCTCGTACTTGCCGGCTCACTCATGGGCGGCGACATCGAGCGAGCCGTGCGCGAGGTACGCGCGCAGGGCTTGCTCGTGGTGAGCCTCAACATGGCGGGCAGTGTTCCCGGTGCGGCGGATCTCGTTGTCACCGATCCGGTGCAGGCGGGGGTCATGACGGTGATGGCGATCGCCGACACGGCCAAGTTCAATGTCGCGCGGCTTCAGCGTCGGCTGTTCTGAGACTGAAAGGTCGGCCGCGGAATGGCGCCATGTCAAAGGCTTTGGACGGGAGCTGCAACTGCAACTGGCAACGGCCACTTGCAACGGCAACAGCAACAGCAACAGCAAGTGAATGGGATACGCTTCCAATTGATTCAGAACGTCGTCCCAATGCTCGACTTGTGAACGACGCTACCACCAACGAATCAAGGCGAATCCGTCGAACAACGGCGATTCTCGTTCGCCGTAACCGCAGTGATTTTTTTCTTCCATTCAGACGCTGTTCCCCCCAACCATCAACGCAGTCATTCGACCGATTCGTGCAAATTCGTTGGTGGTAACGTCGCGAGAGTAGTGGAGGATTCTGACGCCGGATGGCAGGCGCGAGGAAGCGTCAGACAATCAGTATGCTGTTCCAGGCCGAAGCTCCAGGACGAAGTGTCAGGCCGAAGTTCAACGCCAATCTTCCCCTCCAACTGCGCATGTCTCCTCGAGGCACATCATGAAGGGCGGGTCGCTCGGTGCGCGAGTCTCGCTTCTCCTTCTCACTGCCGCCCTGCCCGTTACAGCACAACGTACGGCACCCGTGACCACGCCAGGTGCGCCGGCGGGATACACCCTTGTGTGGGCGGATGAGTTCAACGAGGACGGATGGCCCGACCCGCGCAACTGGACGTACGAGCGCGGCTTCGTGCGCAACCAGGAACAGCAGTGGTATCAGGCGGACAACGCGATCGTGAAGGGCGGTCAGCTCGTCATCGAGGCGCGGCGCGAGGCGCGGCCCAATCCACAGTACGAGGTCGGCAGCACCGATTGGCGACGAAATCGCACGGCGTCCGAGTACACCTCATCGAGCATCAGTACGCGTGGGCTGCACAGCTTCCAGTACGGCCGGTTCGAGATGCGCGCCCGCATCGACATCCGCGCCGGCATGTGGCCCGCCTTCTGGACGCTTGGCGACGCCGGCCGGTGGCCCGCCAATGGCGAGATCGACATCATGGAGTTCTATCGCGGCAACCTGCTCGCGAACGTCGCGTGGGCAGACGCGGCGGGCAAGGCCGTCTGGGATGACACACGCACGCCGGTCGCGAGCCTCGGCGGCGCCGAGTGGGCGAGCCGCTTTCACGTGTGGCGTATGGACTGGGATGAGAGCCACGTCCGGCTGTACGTCGACGACCAGTTGCTCAACACGACGGACGTCCGCGCGGCGGCCAATGGCGGGAATGGCGGCCGCAATCCGTTCCAGCAGCCGCACTATCTCCTGCTCAATCTCGCCATTGGCGGCATGAATGGCGGCGATCCTTCCGCGACGACGTTCCCGGCACGCTATGCGATCGACTACGTGCGCGTCTACCAACGGATCGCGATCAAGTAGCTCGGACAATCCGAGGCTGCGAGCCGGCGCTCGGCTGCGTCATCGCCCGTTCGCCATTCCCGCGAACGCGGGAATCCATTGGCCCAATGACATGGATTGCCGCGTGTGTGGGAATGACGAAGGTATCTCAAAGCACGGCTTCAGGATGGCAACGAGCGACGTGCTCCCAGATCGTCCACGTACCCGACGGCCGTCGTGACCGGCACTTGCCGGTCCGAGGCATTCGCGTCGTCCCTGAACGAGGCGATCAGCGCGATGAAGCATTTCGCCGCCAGCGCGTCCGCGGCGTCGCCGAGTGCGTGGCGCGATCTTGCCGGCGCACTGCGGGCAGCGTCGACCGCCGATTGTGCAAGGTGGCTGGCGCCCTCGAGCCCCGCCTGACCGGCCGTCACGGCCGCTGACGCCGCGCGCACATCGCTGCCACTGGCCGCCACGAACGCGCCTGCCCCCATCGCTACGGCGAGGGCCGGCCAGGGGTGGTTCCGCACCAATTCCATCACGTTCAGCTTCTCCTTCGCGGCGTTGATCGGGCTGGTGACGCGGTCGCTGAGCTGCGAAAGGGTGTCAGCCAACTGAGCGCGCGTGCGCTGCACGTCGTTGCGTGCGGCATCGAGGTCCGGCGAAGTCATGGCGAGCTCCTGTGGTGTGCGAGTCGATGCCGGACTCTACGCACATTCCGGGCGCGTCAATCCTGGAAGTCCTGCTCCACGCCATAGAGGGCGCGCATGAGGAGGATATCGCGTGCCGTCAGCCCAAACGACGTCACCCATGCGGCCATGATGTCGTGCTCGTCGTCCGAATGCTCGAGCCCCAGCAGATGCCCTACCTCGTGCAGCGCCACCGCGTGCACCGTCGACGTCTTCTGCGACTTGCCCGACATGCTCCGCGTGCTCAGCTCGATCGTGGCCGATCGGAGCCAGCCACTCCGGTCGGTGAAGCGTGTCACCTGGCCTGCGCGTGCATCGGGCAGCGAATCGCGCCACACCACGCGCACGTCAGCCAGCGCCGAGTCGGCGACGAAGACGAAGTGGACGGGTGCGCCGGCCGCGCTCCATTCGTGAAATGCGTCGCGCACCACGTACCGGTCGTCGGCGCGCCAGAGCGGGACGTCGTGGCCCGGCGCTATCCAGACGCGCACGTAGTCGTACTGATTCTCGTTCCACTGCGACCGAAAATGCGTCGTTGCGGAAGGCACGGGCAGCGCCGACAACAAGCCGTCGTGCGCGGCCGAGTTCGGTCTCATGATGCACGCCTTCTTGCGCCCGCACGACTGCAGCACGCGGGCGTACGCATCGCGGCGTTCGGCGATGAGATGCTGCTGCGGAGGAGTGCCGAGCGAGCACAGGAGCGCGGCGAGCGCCGCGCCTGCACAGGCGCGCAGCCCCGCGCGAACGGATCGTGTCCCGGATGCGAGCAACGCAGTCTCCCGATGGACTCGTGGAGGAACAATGACGCATTGCGCCTCCCCGCTACTACACTCGCAACGGGACTTTGGCTCACGCGCGAGCCGTATGGCGGTAGTTCGACGTGCCGCAGTTCCTCCGTGATCCGGCGACCGTGCTTTCCGCGTCTGGTGTCGTGAGTTCTACCGCTATCAGTCGGAAAGGGCCCGGACGCCGGTAGAACTCACGACGCCAGAGGCAGAAAGAACGGACACGGAAAACGGACCTGACGTCGTCAAATGATGGCGCGCTCCAGGTCAGCCGCAAAAGTCGCGACGGTCGACCAGTCGCCATCATGGCGAACGCCATTGATGAAGAAGGTCGGTGTGCCGTTCACGCCACTGCGCACGCCACTCATGAAGTCCGTGCGCACCTTTTCCTCGAACGCGTCGGTCGCCAGGGCGCGCGACACCTGCTCCGCATCGGCACCGGCTTCTGTCGCATACCCGGCGAGGTGCGCGTCATCGAGCGCATCGAGGTCATCCTGCTGATGCTCGAACAGCAGGTCGTGCATCTTCCAGTAGGCCGCGCTGCCTGCATACGCCGCTACGCACTCGGCTGCCTCGGCCGCGTGAAAGGCCTCGGGATGAACTTCCGCCAGCGGAAAGTTGCGGAAGACGAAGCGCAGCCGATCGCCAAACCGCTCCTGGATGGCCGTGATGCGATGATGCGCGAGAGCGCAGTGCGCACACTGGAAGTCGCCGTACTCCACGAGGGTGATCGGCGCATCGGCGGGACCAACCGCGTGGTCGGCGTCACTGACCGCGGGCTTGAGCGTGCCGCTCATGGCTGTGCCCCGTTCATCGACTCGAGCGCTTCGAGGATGCCGTCTGCTCCCGGATTCACGCCGATCGGCGACTTGTAGCTCCAGCGAATGGTGCCCGTGCCATCGATGACGAAGAGTGCGCGCTCACTCGTCCCTTCCTCTTTGCGATAGGCCCCGTAACTGCGCGCGACCGCGCCTTTCGGTTCAAAGTCGGAGAGCAGCGGAAAGTGAAGCTTCCGCGCCTCCGCAAACGCGCCATGGCACCACGGTCCGTCCACGGACGCGCCGAGCAGCACGGCGCCGTGCTTCCGAAACTCGCCGATGAGCTCGTTGTAGAGCGCCATCTGGTCACCGCAGACCGGACTCCAGTCCGCGGGATAGAAGGCGAGGATAACGGTCTGTCCCTTGAAATCAGCGAGTGAGACGCGCTGGTTCGCGGTGACGGGGAGGGAAAAGGCCGGTGCCGGAGAGCCGGCTGGGAGCACGTTAGTCGTTGCGGTCATTCTCGTATCCTGGTGAATGCGGTTGGTTCACGTAGCCGTGAATCCCGCGACAGGTTCCAGAGGCCGGCATCACACGAGCGGCACGTCCACCGTGAAGCGCGTACCCGCCCCCGCCTCGCTGTCCACACCGATCGAGCCGCCCACCTGCTGCACCAGCAGCGACACGGTGTAGAGGCCGAGTCCGGTCCCGGAGGCGCCCTGTTTCGTGGTGAAGAATGGCTCGAATATATGCGCCTGCGTTGGCCAGTCCATTCCTGTGCCGGTATCGGCAATGCGAAGACGCACCATGCGCCTGTCGTCCGGTCCGACGACTTCCGAGGTGATGGCGATGTCTCCGTCGCCGGGAATGGCATCGCGCGCATTCGCCACGAGGTTCAGCACGATCTGCTCGACCATCGTCGGATCCGTCATCACCGCGGCGCCGGACGTGCCGAGCTGCAGCGTGAGCCGGATGCGACCGCGCACCAGGGCATTCAGCAGCGGTTCGAGCTCGCGCAGTATGTCGTCAACGATCACGGGCTGTCGGACCACCTGTGGTGCCCGCCCCAGCGACATCAGGCGCGCCGTGAGGCGCGTGGCCTGCGCGCCCGCGTCGGCCATCTCCTGCAGAATCTCGCGCTCCTCTACCGAACGATCGCGCTCCGCACGCAGGTGCTCGGCGTTGCCGAGGAGGACGAAGAGCAGGTTGTTGATGTCGTGCGCCAGTCCCGCCGCCATCTGGCCGACGAGCTCGACCCGCTGCGCGCGCTGGAGCTTCGCGGACAGTTCGCGCTCGAGTGTTTCGTCGTGGCCGATCGTGCCAAGGTAGCGGACGACGCCATCGACGTCGCGGACCGGGAAGCGGGTCATGAGGAAATGCCGCTCGCGCTCACCGTCGCGCAGCGTCTCCTCGAACTGGAGTGGTTCGCCGCGCTCCAGCGTGCGCGCATCGTGCGTCGCAATCGTGCGCGCAGACTCCGGGTCGAGGAAATCCGCGGGCTCACGGCCTAGCAGGCGTGCGCGCGGCATCTGGTACGCGTCCTCGGCTGCCCGGTTCACCATGAGGTAGCGTCCCTGGACGTCCTTCAACGCGATCACCGCAGCGGAGCTCTCGAAGAATGCGCTCCTGATGGCCTCGTCCATCGATGTGCGAATGAATGTCCGTCGCCGATGCTCGGTGAGCGCGGACAGCAGCAGTCCGGTGAACGCGACGAACGCGAGATAGGTCTGGAGCTGGAAGACGCTGGCGCTCGACGGAACGCCGGGGACGACGAATGGCCCATGGCCGCGCGCGGTGCTCCACGCGGCGATCGTGGCGAGCGTGATGATGGAGGTCGCCGTCCAGCGCGGGCCGCAGCGCAGTGCGGACCAAGCCAGCAGCGGGAACACCGCATAGGGCAGTGCTACGTACTGCAGCCAGAATGGTCCGTTGGCAAACGCGACGAAGCTCACGACAACCAATGAGGCGAGACAGGCGATCTCCTCGAACCCGCTGGCCAGCCAGATACGCGACCCGCTGGGGTGAGACCAGCGCTGCATGGTCAGCGGCGCGAAGAGCAGCATGCTGAGTGAATTGCCGACGAACAGGGGTCCCCACGCGGCTCGGAACGGAAGGTCGAGCCCGAGCGAGAACGCGGCCGCGGAAAGCGGTGACATCACGAGGGGAACAAACGCGACGCCTACGGCAACGAACCACGCCAGCACCGTGGGACTCTCGAGGGGACTGTCGCCGAGCGACTGTCGGCGGAGGATCCACGCGCCAAGCATCGCTTGGGCGGCTCCGGCCGCCGCGCCGAAAGGCGTGGCGCCGCTGGCGAGATTGCCGCGCACGATATCGATGGTGAGCACCTGCGCGACGACGGTGGCAAAGACGATGCAGGCCCATTCGCGGAGCGGCCGCCGAAAAAGGATGCCGCACAGCAGGCCCTGAATCGGCCAGTAGGCCCACGGCCCACCAGATGGACCCACTCCGACGTATCGTGCGAGGAGGTAGCCGCCGGCCGCGAGGAGCGCTGCGACAGTTGCCCAGCGCAACGCGGCGGGGCGGATGTCGAGTGTGGTCTCACTGGTCATCGCATGAGCGTGCGCCGCTGGTGCAGACGAGTCTCCTGCCACGCACACCTCTCTCAGGCTTCTGACACACCAGGGCTTCCGGCGCCCCACGGGAACCACGGGAAGCTCATGAACGCGCGTGGCTTCGCAAGTCTCGAAGACGGCCTGGTGTGAAGCACAACGCGGCCCCCAAACGCAATCCGGGGAGCGGCGGTAATACGCACCGGTCCCCGGATAGCAACGCTGATGGCCGCTTGATCGCGGCGAGACTATACCATGCGCAATCCGCGATACATGTCGTACAGACAGGTGGCAAAGAGCGCCAGCAGAATGGGCATGGCAAACAAGTGACCGGGCATGCAGCCTCCTGCATTCGTTCGTGAGATGCGGTACGTGGACCTGATGAGTCGTCAACACTGACTCGCCACTTCCGTGCCGAAGTCTCGTTCGCCCGAGCGAAGCATACACAGCAGGCTACGCTCTGCTCGCACGTGGGTGACGACTGTTGCATCCGGAGTATCGGCCGCGGGACGCGAACTTTGAGAGTCACCCGGATCAGCGCGCGCTTTCGACTCTCGTGTGCATGTAGCGACGCATCAGCTCTGTCGTTGAGCTGTCGTGCCCCGTCGCCGGCGGCGCGGCGGCGGCAAGCTCACTGCCAATGCGCTGCGCGAGCGCCTTTCCCAACTCGACGCCCCACTGGTCGAACGAGTCGATGTCCCAGATGACGCCCTGTGTGAAGACGCTGTGCTCATAGAGCGCCACGAGCGCCCCGAGGATCCGCGGCGTGAGCCGGTCCGCGAGGATGGTCGACGTGGGACGGTTGCCCTCGAACACCCGATGCGGCACGAGCCACGCCTCGGTTCCCTCAGCCGCGACTTCGGCCGACGTCTTTCCGAAGGCCAGTGCTTCGGCCTGCGCAAAGACGTTCGCCATGAGGAGATCGTGATGACCCGCGATCGGATTCAGCGACTGCGAGAAGCCGATGAAGTCGCACGGCACGAGGCGCGTACCCTGATGAATCAGCTGATAGAAGGAATGCTGGCCGTTGGTGCCCGGCTCTCCCCACACGATGGGGCTCGTGTCGTAGTCAACGTGCGTTCCGTCGAGCGTGACGTGCTTGCCGTTGCTCTCCATGGTGAGCTGCTGGAGGTACGCCGGAAAGCGCTTGAGGTACTGGTCGTACGGCAGGACGGCGACCGTGTGGGCATTGAAGAAATCCGCGTACCACACCGCGAGCAGCCCGAGGATCACGGGGAGGTTCTGCGCGAGCGGCGCCGTGCGGAAGTGCACGTCCATGTCGTGGAAGCCTGCCAGCATCTCGCGGAATCCCTCCGGTCCCACCGCCAGCATGGTTGACAGTCCGATCGCGGAGTCCATCGAGTAGCGGCCGCCCACCCAGTCCCAGAACTCGAACATGTTCGCGGTGTCGATCCCGAACTTCGCCACACCCTTCGCGTTCGTCGACACGGCCACGAAGTGGCGCGCCACCGCGTCATCGCTGCCGAGCGCTGCCACGCACCACGCGCGTGCCGTATGCGCGTTCGTGAGCGTCTCGAGCGTGGTGAATGTCTTCGAACACACGATGAACAGCGTCTCGTGCGGATCGAGGTCGCGCGTGGCCTCGGCGAAATCCGTTGCGTCCACGTTGGAGACGAAGCGGAAGGTCAGGTCGCGCTGCGTGTAGTGACGCAGCGCTTCGTACGCCATCACCGGGCCGAGGTCCGATCCGCCGATCCCGATGTTGACGATGTTGCGGATGCGGCGGCCCGAGTGGCCCTTCCAGTTGCCGCTCCGCACCTCGTCGGCAAAGCGCGCCATCCGGTCGAGCACCGCGTGCACGGCAGGCACGACGTCGACCCCATCGACAACGATGCGCTCGGTCGTTGGCGAGCGGAGGGCGACGTGCAGCACGGCGCGCCGCTCGGTGACGTTGATCTTCTCGCCGCTGAACATCGCCGCGATGCGTGCGGCAAGTCCGCGCTCTTCTGCCAGGCCGAACAGCAGCGTGAGCGTCTCGTCGGTGATGCGGTGCTTCGAATAGTCGAGGTAGAGTCCCGCCGCGGACGCCGCGAGGCGCGTTCCACGACCCGGGTCATCGGCAAAGAGCTGACGCAGGTGCCGGTCGCCGATCTCGGCGTGATGCCTCGCGAGGGCGCTCCATGCTACGCTATCGGTGAGCCGTGGCTTCTGCTGCTGGTCGTTCGCCGTCATGCCGTATCCGCATCCATGTGGTCACCCATTCCCTGCACCGCGCACTCGGCGGCCGGTAGTGGCTGGTGTTTCCGCGATCGCCCGCACGACTCCGCGCCGTCCGCCCCGGCGCGCGGGTTGCCCCAGTTCTCGCGCACATGAATTCTATCGTCCCGAACGCGATCTGATGGCCCCGGTCGGTGATCGTCACTGGAGTGGTGCGGCCCGCCCGCAGTGGTGTAGTCTTCATGATGCGCGTGTTACTGACAGAAGACGACCAACGCCTCTCCGATTCGATCCGGCGCGGCCTGCGGGACGTTGGCATCGAGGCCGTCGTCGCGGATACCGCCGCCGCGGCGCGTGAACGTATCGTCTTCGCCACCCACGACGTCATCGTCCTCGATGTGACGCTTCCGGCCGGGAACGACTTCGAGCTTGTGCCTTCGCCCGCGCACGCGGCGTTGTCACCCCGATTCCACGATTGACGGTTGCGTCGTCACCCGGGGTGGGAACCGTGGTGACGCTGCTGCTTCCCACGCAGGGGTCTGAGGGACTCGTCAGGTCACTGCCCTGCTGAGTGTGCCAACGCCAATCCACTTTTTTTGCTGCTGAGTCGGCTCGCACGGATTACATGTGATTGTGGCGTCAGGTTGAGCGAGCAGGCTTCGTTGCACCGCACCAGCGAAAGCGGTGTACTTCCCGCTGAGCCTTCACCCATGCCGCCAACGCTGCAAATCACGTCTGCCACTTGCGGTTCGATCTGCACGACGAGAACCCTACCGCACCGTCGCGCCAAGCTACGCGACGATCGGCCTTCTCGCGTCACAGCGCTTCGGCTCGGCGACGGTCTACGTGAACCTCGAGAACCTGACGAACATTCGGCAGACCCGCTTTGATCCCCTGCTTCGCCGCACGCCTGGCGAAGGTGGGTGCATGACGGTGGACGAATGGGCGCCGCTCGAAGGACGGTCGATCAACGCCGGCCTGCGGTGGCGCTTGTGAGTCGCTCCCGCGCAACAACCCCGCGACGCCGCCGCACTGATTCCCACATCATTCCTTCGCATTCGAGGCTTGGTCA
Organism: Gemmatimonadales bacterium; assembly: GCA_038322445.1. GTDB lineage: Bacteria > Gemmatimonadota > Gemmatimonadetes > Gemmatimonadales > Gemmatimonadaceae > AG11. The sequence continues at coordinate 3,951 of JBBQFW010000044.1, read as the reverse complement.
ATGAAGACACGCTCCCGCCGACACGCACTTGCGGCTTTCCTGTCTGCCGCACTCCTGCCGTTGGCAGTCGGGGCGCAGATGTCGTCTGCGCCGGACACGGGGCAGCGCACCAACAATGCGCGACTGTTCAGGGCGGGCGATGCGGCGCTCGCCGCCGGATTTGCGGGGCTCACTATCGCGATGTTTCCGATCGACAAGTCCATCGCGCGACGTCTTCAGCACGACACGCTGCAGAAGGGATTTGTCGACCGGGGTGCGGGCGCATTCGAAGTGGTCTCCGTGCCTGGCGCGTTGATCATCGGCCCGGCGATCTACCTCTACGGGTGATATGGCAACAATTCCGCGGCGGAGGACCTCGGTCTGCACAGCACGGAAGCCCTCGTCCTGGCAACGGGAATCACCGGCGTGATGAAGGGGCTGCTCGGACGCTCGCGCCCGCACGTCACGAAGGATTCCATGCCGAACGACTTCGCCTTCGGCAAGGGATTCACCGGGGAAGACCGGTCGTCCTTTCCGTCAGCGCACACGGCCGTGGCCTTCGCCGCGGCGGCCTCGGTGACGAGCGAATTGGCGCACCTCTGGCCGGGACACACCGCGCTCGTCGCGCCCGTGCTGTACGGCGGGGCAACCCTCGTCGGCGTGGGACGCATGTATCACGACAAGCATTGGGCCTCCGACGTCGCCCTTGGCGCCGGGATCGGCATCTTCAGTGGACTCAAGGTCGTCCGCTATGCGCACGATCATCCGGACAACTACTTCGATCGCATGCTGCTCCATGCGAGTATCGCTCCCGACGCCCATGGCCGGACGGCGCTCGGATTGACCTTCCCGTTCGGCCAGTAGAGGACCGCGATGTCGACTCGAGCATCGGTTTCCCCGCGCGACCGCGGTCGCGTCCGCGTCGCGCTGCTGGCACTGCTCATCGGCGCCTCACTGGCATGTGCGCGGGATCGGGCGGATCGCGCATCTGCCGGTCGTCACGGACGTCTCCGCGCACGCGGGCGAGGCGTTGCTCATCACGAACGTCGTGAGCCAGGCGATCCGTGGCCCGTTCGGCAGGGCGCGTCCCTACGTGACGCGCGACGAGCAGAATTCCGACTTTCACGTCGGGAAAGGGTTCACGTCATACGACTATCGCTCGCTGCCGTCGCTGCACTCGGCGTCGGCATTCGCGGCCGCATCCGCGCTCACGGCCGAGCTCAACGAGCGCCGGCCTGGCGCCGCGTGGCCGGTTGGTGCGGTGCTCTACACCGCGGCGGCGATTCCCGGACTCACCCGCATGTATCTCGATCAGCACTGGGCAAGCGACGTGGTGATGGGCGGATTCCTTGGCGCGTTCATCGGCCACAAGGTGGTGGTCCGCGCGCATGCCAACCTCCGCAATCGATTGGACCGCATCCTTCTGGGTATGACGGTGGTGCCCGACGGGCGCGGGGCGATCGCTGTCTCCTGGCACACCACGGCTCCCTAAGGGAACGCGTCGTCGGAGCATTCGTGACGTTGCCTGCGAGCACATGGCGATGGATGTGAGCGAAAACCGAACGCCCGCCGAGTCCCTGACCCGGCGGGCGTTCTGCATCTACAATCCGTCAGGCGCTCGCGCCCGAAAGGCTAGAACGTCAGCCCAATCGCGGCTTGCAGCAGGAGATTGTTCGTCGTCCTGTTTGTGCCTGCTGCTGCCGTGCGGGCGTTGAAGATGATCAGGTCCTTCGCGTCAAGACGCAGTTCCAGCCGGTTCGGGATGGGGATGCGCACGCCACCGCCCGGCTCGACCGTCCACCTTGAATCCCTGAGCGAAACTGCCCCCACATCGTTTTGCAGGCGGTATCGCCCACCGCCCACCGTGAGGAACGGGTCGAGGATCCCACCGAACGGACGCTGCACGAGGTACTGGTCATATTCGGCGCCCCAGTGCAGCGCGCTCACATTGCCCGTCGACTGCCTGGGCGCATACGCCGTGAACAACGCAATCGAGCTATGCGGGATGAAGTGGAACGGCTCGAGGTTGATCCAGAGCCGCCCGCCATATCCGTTGAGTGTCGTTCGACTCGCGCTTCCATTGTCGAGCCGCGCGTATTCGTAGTACGGCTCGAGGGCCAGGAACTGGCGTTGCGGGCCGAGTGCCTGTGCGTGCGCGCTGGCAAACGCCGCAAACAGTGCCGCGGCACCGGCGACGCCACGAATGAGGTGGCGCATCACATGCCCCCCGCGATGAATGGTGCGACGATGGCGAGCACCTGGCTCTTCGTGAGCGTTTCGTCGAAGCCCTCGGTCTGCGCCTGGGTGTTGCTATCCGGCTGGCCAAGGATGAACTGGAAGGTGTTGTCTTCGCCGCGATAGGTGCCCGCCGCGGCCTCCGGCAGGTTGCCCGGATCGGCACGGGTGATCCATCCCTTCTGGCCGCGCATGCGCCGCACCTGCGCAGCATGGCGCGCCTCGACCGAATGAATCTTCAAGGCCGCGCTCAGGACGTCATTGTAGCCCATGAGGTTCGCGGCCTGCCCCTTGTAAGCTCGCACGCCAGTGTCCTCGAACGCCTGCGCCAAAGCCATGAATGTCTGCGCATTGCGAAACACGTCGGCAAAGGGGCCGTTGTTGTTGCCGCCGCCCCCGCTGAAGTCGAAGGTGGGCTTCGCCACCGCCTCGCCGCCGAGCACGCCCTGGAGGAACGCAACGTGGGCGACCTCGTGCTTCCGGATCTGGTCGAATGGCGCGCGCATGTCCGAGGGAATGAGCCCCGACGTGCCGACACCGCGTGTGTAGAACTCCGCCTCGAGATACTCGAGCGTGAGGGCGAAGTTGAGGATGCCCGTGACGAGCGACGGAAGCGTGCGGCGTCCGGCGTCGAGGAGCCGCTTGGGCTCGTAGTGATCAATGATGTGCATGGGGTTCTCCTAGAGCCCGACGGCGCGATAGGGTTCGGCGAAATACTGCTGCGCCTGCGCGAGCACTTCGCCCGGCTCCAGCGCGCGGTCCATTCCCATCGCGTCCACGACGTCATCCCCCGCGAAGTCGCGGGAGTTTGGGTTGAGGAGGTCGCGCACGGCTGCTGCGTGACGCGCCTCTACGGAGACAATCTTGCCGGCGATGGTCAGGAACTCCGCGAGCCGAATGCGCGTCCCGGCCCCATTGTAGCCCGCCACGCCCAGGTCCTCGAAGTCACGAGCCGCCGTGAGCACGCTCTGGCGGCTGGTGAAGTCGATCCCGGGCCAGACGGACATCGGCACTTGCACGCGCAGCACTTGCAGCGAACGCTTGAGGAAGCGTGCGTGCGCCTTCTCGTGGTCGCCGATATCGCGCAGCATCTGCAGCTCACCCTGAAGAAGGTCGGCCGGCGGCGAGGCAACGACCTTCTCATAGAAACGCGCCTCGAGCGTCTCGAGGACATACGCGAAGTTGAGGATGCCGAAGTCGTCGCGGAAGTCGAGTTTCCTCGTGCCTGCCGCGGCGATCGCGCAGCCGGAGAGCGTGCCCGTGAGCCCCAGTGCCGCGGCACCCTGCGCAGCCAGCACGAGGAACTCGCGCCGATTGCTGCCTCCCCACGCGCCGCCAACGACCGATTCGGCCTGCTCGATTGTATCAGCGGAGCCCGAGGATGGCCGGTCGGCACGGGCCAATCGTGAGCTCATTCCACTTCTGTTCATTCCTCTCCTCTCTTGCTTCGAGTCAACGAGATGGGCAATTCGACTTCGCTCCGGATTGCGCCCGGCTTCGGGCGGTCACTTCCTGTCGTTGTCGAGTGCTGCGCGGCGCTCCAAAAAGCTGAGCGCCTTCGCGTGAGCACAGTGCATTAAGCAGGCCATCTGTTCATCATAACTGTAACAGAGCATGTATTTCAATCATTCTTTTGCACGGATACGCTCACATTTACACCAGTCCGCCAAGTCCACCGGTAGAGGTCGGCAGACACGATTTGTCGATGATGGCGGTCGAGCTCCTGCCTGAGATTGA
>JBBQFW010000043.1:0-19001 GCA_038322445.1 Gemmatimonadales bacterium | reverse complement strand
GCGCATCGCGGGGCAGTACATCGGCTACACGCGCTTCAACGGCGCAAGCCAGGACTACGATGGGAGTGGACGCAACGCGAGCGGCAACGGGACGTTCTATCTCTACACATGGATTGCGTATTGACGCAGTGGCTCCCGGTCCGCCGGGTGAATTGGCGAGGCGGTTGCCGAGAGCCTTGAAGAGGGGAAGGAGACGCCCCTTCTGATGGTCGGCAGGTCCGCTCTGCACTACGTCGCGTGAGAAAACCCTCGAGTCGCGAATAGCATCCGAGCACCGGGAGGACGAAGATGCCTCCCGGAGCTTAAGGGCGCCGAGCGGTCACGAGTTCGCATAGGGTGCATGGCTCGTTGAGGCTTGGCCGACGCTAATGCCGGTGGGTGGAAGGAGAAATCGCACCACAGCCAGGACGCACAGCGCCCCGCATCACGTAAGTGACGCGGGGCGCTGGACTTGCACTATAGCCCCTCCTGGGATCGAACCAGGACTCTTCTGCTCCAGAGGCAGACGTGTTGCCAGTTACACCAAGGGGCTGCAAATACCGCCGCGCGTCGTGCAACACGGACGATACCCGTGTAAAATAGCTGGGGTGGTATGTCGCTTCAACCCCCGAAACGTTCCACCGGTGTTCACCTGACCGCACGATTCCGCGCCACGCTTCCGCGGCGCTCCGTTTTTCTTGGCCTGTGTACAGCAGGAGTGCTCCTCGCCGCCGGTTGTCGCGAGAGCCTCTCGGGATTCGGCGCCGGCCTTCGCGCGCGCGCCGCGTCCGACCAGTTCTTCGGCTCCATGGCCGATCGGCACGTGGAGCTCGTGCGGAGCCCCAAGTTCGAGTACGCGCGACTGGCGCTGACGCGGGGCGCGCTGTCCCCGTCGCGTGTGTTCGATGACACCGCCGCGTGGACCGGCAGCTCTGGGAGCGTGCGGGTGCTCGAGTCGTTCGCGACCCACGCAGACGACAAGTACACCTTCACGTCGCACCGCAACGTGCCGCCGCCGGTGAAGGTCGCGGATGGCCGTCACGTAACGACGCTCAGTCGCCTGTCGGACAACCAGTACCAGTGGGACACCGCCGTGGACTTCGCCATCGGCAGCGCGCGCCCGGGCGATATCGCGCTCGTCGTGTCGCGGTTGCTCACGGCGGGAGAAGGGCTCAACGAGCGCGATGCGCGCGCCGAGCTCGCGAAAAGCCTCCCGCGATCGTCCGCGGTACTCGGTGCACTCTTCTCGATGGATACGCTGCGGCCGACGCCGCTGCCAGACGGCTCGACGGCCGTGGTGATTGCGGTGGGCGTGCATTCGGAGGAGCTCGGCCAGAAGTATCCGGCATTCGGTGACTATGTACGCCGTTACGTGGACCCGGCGCGATTCCACCTGGCGATCAGCGATGCGGCGGGCAACCAGTATATCGACATACAGGAGCGCGACCGTTCCATGTCGGTTCGGCTGCGATCACACGGGGGCCATCTCGTTCCACTGTCTGGCGCGCTCAAGCCCATTCCTGACACGTTGACACTTACCGTGGATCTCACGGTGAAGGTCAAGATGTTCAACGTGGGCTTCCACGACCTGGGCCTCGACTTCGTGAACTCGGCGCGGGCAGAGCGCGAGCACGACTGGACGGTCACCGCGCGACGCGAGCCGCACTGGAACCTTCCGTTCTTCACCGCGCGGCTGGTGCGTGCGCCCCTCCGCTTCCCTTTCAGCGGTGAGGGTGCGCTCTTCCGCCTGGGAGTGCGGTCGGGCGAGGGCGACGCACCCACGGTGATCGTGCGACAGAGCCGCCTTGGTATTCAGGAGAGCGCGATCCTCAAGTTTCTCAACTCGCTCTCCAATACCGCCATGGACGACTTTGGTGCACGAGTGGAGCACGAGGAGAACCAGTGGCTCCGCGAGATCTTCCTCGCGCTGCGCGATGACGCACGGGGCGTGTTGACGCCCTGACGCTTGCGTACAGCCAAAACGCCGCGATCCAGGAGGATCGCGGCGTTTGTCGTATACCGGGTGTGCACCGGGGCTGTGGAACTTGCCTCGCGCGCTGTCATTGGAACTCTGCGTCCTACCGAACAGCGGCGGGCAAAAATCTCTGGCGGCGATGCTCGCCACGTACCTGAAAACATTCATGGAGCTGAGGGGGATCGAACCCCTGACCTCGCCGTTGCGAACGGCGCGCTCTCCCAGCTGAGCTACAGCCCCGAAGTGTCGCGTGTTCACGCCGGCATGCCGATGTGACCTGGGACCACATACAGGAGCGGCCCCGCAACCGTGCGGGGCCGCTGTCATTGTGAACAAAGGTAGTCGTTTTGCGGCGAGTGTCAACTGTCACACCGGCTGCACTATCTTGCGCGAATGCTTCCCACTCCTGCCGACGTCATCAGCGCGGCGCATCGCCTGCGCGGCATCGCCGAACGCACGCCGCTGCAGCATTCGCCGTGGTTGAGCGCGGGCGCCGGTGTGGAGGTGTACCTCAAGTGCGAGAACCTGCAGCGCACCGGCTCGTTCAAGCTGCGTGGCGCCTACACGGCGCTCGCCTCGCTTCCCGCCGAGGTGCGCGCCCGCGGCGTGGTCGCATCGTCGGCGGGCAATCACGGCCTGGGCCTCGCTCGCTCAGCGCAACTACTGGGAGTCCGCGTCCGGGTGTTCGTTCCCGGAGATGCTCCCGCCGTGAAACGCGACGGAATCCTTCTCTACGGCGCGGAGGTGGATCAGTCGCAGCCGGATTACGATGCGGCGCACGCGGCGGCAGTCGCTTACGCGGCGCAGCACGACATGACGTTCGTGAGCCCCTGTACTGGCGAGACCCTACTCGCTGGACAGGGCACGGTGGCGCTCGAGATCATCGAGGAATTGCCGTCACTCGGCACGATCATCGTGCCTGTCGGAGGCGGTGGGCTCGTGGGCGGGATTGGTGCGCTCCTGCGCGGGGTGGCACCGGAGGTGCGCATCGTGGGCGCGCAGACGGAGCACTCGAACGCGATGGCGGCGTCGCTCTCGGCGGGACGACGCGTGGACATCCCGCTCCACCCGACGATTGCGGATGGACTCGCGGGTCAGGTGGACGACGACGGTTTCGCGGCGGGGCAGCGCACCATCGACGAGATGCGCGTGGTCACGGAGGCCGAGGCTTCGAAAGCGATTGCGGCGCTCTGGCGCGAACACCAGTTGCGCGTTGAGGGTTCGGGCGCTGTGGGTGTCGCTGCAGTGCTCGCCGCGCGTCGGTCGGCTTTCGAAGGGCCGGTGGCCGTCGTCGTCTCGGGGGGGAACATCGACGATATCCGGTGGGCGTGTGCGATTTAAAGTGTTGAAAGCGCGGGCACGGTGCGAGACGCGACTTGTCTCCCGCGGCCGCGCTGCATTGCGTGCGCGATAGTCGGCGCGCCAAAGCCGATTTGCACTGGTGACGGTGGTTCCGCATTTCGTTCTCGCCGTACTTGTTGGTAGCCAGCGAGCCGTTGCAGTTTCATGTGCGGGCTATTCGCCTTTGTGATCGAATAATTGGCCTTAGCCGGAACGCATAGGCAATCGTGCGGACCAACAATCCTTGTCGATGCATCTTTCGCGGTACCTTGTCGCGATAGCAGCAGCCATCGCGGGCGGTTGCATCACCTCCCCGACCGGCGTCGGAGACGATGAATGCATTGTCATTCCCGGTGCCGGCGGCGTTGGCTGTGCCTCGGTCGACGGCACGGTGCGCGATTCATCGGGTCGACCGATGGCAGCAGTGTATATGTATTTCGGCGGCAGCCTGACTCCGGGGCGCGTTGCGTTCGAATATGGTGAGAACAGGCGAGACAATGACATTACCGACGAAGCTCGGCATTACCACATGCAGACGAACCTTCTAGGCGCTCCGCGTGCTGTCCTTCCCGACACGGCGACTGTCTGGATCCTGGCTGCACGGATCGACACGCTGCCTTCTGGCGTGACAATTTACGGCCCACGCGATAGCGTCGCAGCGTTGCTCCGATTCGGGCCCGGCGGTCCGACGACGCCAGGAACCGACGTGCCGACGATTACGCTCCTCCGTCGCTAGCCTCGGCAGGCGTGATGTGAGCGGCTCGCGGAAGTCGTGTGGCTCTCCGTCGCCTTCACGCTCATCGGTCAAGAGAATTGCATCGGATGCCTATTGTGCACTCGTCTTCGCGATGGCTCCCGCTGCTCCAGCGCGCCTTGGATCAGCGCCCGCAGTAACCGTGCGGTCGCCGAACGTGATGACCGCCGCGTAGCCCATCCGAAGCTCACCCGGCAGGGAGATTCGCTGAAAGAGATGGCCCATCGTACCAAGCTGCTTCAGCACTGATGGAGAGAAGCCATCTTCGATCTGGATCAGGTATTCGCCGCGCACGGCACCGCGTTGCTGGCCAAGGAGGAAGCGCGGCAGCTCGATCGCACGCTGCGCATCGAGGTGCTGATCGAGTACGCCGACGATGCTCGAGTACACCGCGGAGGTGATCCATGAGTTGCCCGCCGCCGCGGCCGCGACCACGGGCTGTCGCGCGAGACCGTCGCCACGAAATGCGATCGTGGGCGCAAGTGTGCTGCCGTGCCGCGCATTCGGCAGGCGCGCTCCGTATTCGTCCGGGTCGCTGCCATACGAGTTCAGCTTGTCGTTGTAGAGGAAGCCGAGGCCGGGCGAGACGTAGAAATTTCCGCCCCATGTTCCCAGTGTCTGCGTTGCACTCACGACATTGCCGTCGGCATCCGCGACCGCGAAGGCGGTGGTGCCGGTGCGATGACAGAACCGCTCGGTGGTGAACGCCGCGTGATCGGAGCACTGCGACTCGCTCTCCCCATCCGACTCCGTAGACGAGACGCGTACGCCAGTTTTCGCACACGGCAGGCTGTCGCCTCGAATGTCGTTCGGCGTAAGGGCTCGCGAAGCATTGAAGCAGCGCCAGCGCACCTTCGCCGAGTCCTTGCTGAGATACGCGTCGAGCTTCACGGGCCAGAGCCCGGGATCCGCAATGCGTCCACGCGTTCCCGGCACGAGCTTCCACGACTCGATCATCGCGTGCAGTGTGCCCGCGTCCTCGGTGTATGGCTTCGTGGAGCCCTGCTGCTCCAGCAGGTTGAGCTGTGACACGAGCGTCGCGCCGCCCGACACGGGAGGTGCACTCGAGTACAGCGTGTAACCGCGATACGTGCCCGAGACTGCATCGCGCTCGGCGGCATAGTAGCGGGCCATGTCGCTGAGCCGCATCGCATTGCCCTGCCCTCGGAGGTCGGCGACGAGCCGACGGGCAATGGTGCCGGAGTAGAAACTCGCTGCGCCACTGTCGGCGATGGTGCGCAACGTTCGCGCGAGGTCGGCATTGCGCAGCGTGTCGCCCGCCTTGAGCGGCTCGTCCTTCGAGAAGAAAAGCGCACGCGAGCCTGGATATTTGAGGAAGTGCTCACGCTCCGTGGACAGCGTGGTGGCAAGCCCTTCGCTCACGATGTAGCCCTGCTCCGCGGCACGAATCGCGGGCGCCATCACGTCCGTCCACGTGACCTTGCGACTGCCATAGCGCTTGAAGGCGAGCTCCATTCCAGCGAGCGTGCCCGGGACGTTGACGAGAATGGGACCGTCGGGTGGACTCACACCGCGGCGCAGCAGGCTGCCGTTGGCGAGGCTCGCCTCTTCGGGTGCACGCGTCATGAACTCGATGAGCGTCGGCCGATCCATGCTCTTGAGACTGACGACCATCTGGCCGTAGCCGCCGAGGCCACTCGCGTCGGGCTCCACGACGCCGAGCGCGAAAGAAACGGCGACGGCGGCGTCCACGACATTGCCGCCCTTGCGGAGCACTTCGAGTCCGGCTGCCGTCGCAACGGGATGCGCGCTGGAAACCGCCGATCGGCCGGTCGCCGCGTCGCGCAGGGGCGGACGCTCACGCAGCGCTTCGTGGATGACCTGCTCGACCGCGTCGTCCGACGCGGCGGCGAGTGCACGCGGGGCATACGTCGCATGGAGCGACTGCCATCGCGCACGGCGCGACGGGCTGTCGCGATAGTACAGGGTGTCCATGCGCGCCCAGAACGCCTCGAACGCATTGGCGTTCCGTTGGTGTCTGTCTGCGGAGGGTAACGGAGCCGACGACGATCCCTCGTCCGGCGCTGGCGGCGCGTCGACGAGCCAGAGATGGCCCGTGACGCCGAAGTCGTCGCGCACTTCGCGGTCGCCGAGTCGATCCGGGTCACCGTTGTAACCTACGTCGGGGCCGGGCAGCTCGGCGAGCGCGATAGTGCGCTCGTCCGGCGACCACGCCGGCTCGGCGCGTCGTGCGCTCACGAAGTTCACGTAGCGCGCGTCCGGAGTGGTGACCCAGACGCCCGCGCGGCCATTGCGTGTCGCAAAGGCAATGCGATCGCCCTTTGGTGACCACGCGGGATGCTCGGCGTCGCGATCCTCGATGATGACGCGATCCGAATCGCCAACGATCCAGTGCGCGCGCAGGCGCGTACGGTCCTCACGCACGGCGGAGTACGCGACCCGATCATCGGACGGTGACCAGGCAGGCCAGTGCTCCGCGCCATTCTCGCCCTTTGTGAGCCGATGCTCCGCGCCGTCAACGGTCCGTATCCAGAGCTTGGCTGCGCCGGTGCGGCCGCGTGCGAAGATGATGGCGCCGTTTCGCGCGACGGACGCCTCACCTTCCGGCTCGGGTGAATCGGTGATGCGAACGGGAAGGCCGGGGGCCGCTCCCTGATTCACGACGACGCGATACAGGTCGCCATTGCCGGTGGCGTTCGACGTATAGACGAGGGCGCTGTGGTCGCGGGTCCAGACCGGCTGGCGGTCCCATGCCGGTCCTGACGTCACCTGCGTCCACGTGCCGGAGGCGCCAGCGCCGCGAACCCAGATGTCGCCACGGATACTGAGGGCGAGGCGCCCGTCCGACGCGTACGCGGGGTTGCGCGCGCCGACCATGGTGGTGTCGCGCGCAGCGGGGACGGTCGCGGCGAGTTGCGCGAACGTGCTGATGAGGGCCAGCAGCATGATGAGCGTGAGGGTGACGACGGAATGCAGGTGGGGCGGACGACGGGAAGATACAAAGCGCAGGACGATCCTGTATTTTCCGGCCCTCCTACGCGACAGTTCGTCGCCGACAAACGCCGGCGATGAACGACAAAGCGGCGCGCCGGATCGAGATCCGGTGCGCCGCTTGTCACATCAAACTGCCGTACGTTGTTCTACGGCCGTTCGATGTTGCGGTCTTCGTAGTTGGCGGCGTTGCGGGACTCGCCACCGAGCGAGCTTCCGCTTGGCCTGGTGGCCGACTGTCCGCTCACCCGGCCGTTCGACTGGCTGCCTTCGAGGCCGACTTCGCGGTCGCCCTGGAAGCGCGACGCGCCGTTGGACGTGCCCTGGCTCGAAGCCGAACCATTGGCTGCGTCTTTGGTACCGGTCTGGTTCTGGAGGCGCGCCGCTCGGTTCGCGCCGCGCGCTTCGCCACCGCGTCGGCCGATGGCGGCCATATGCTCGCGATTGCGGCTCACGGTTACGCCGCCCTTGCGACCGGCGGCTCGCGCCTCACCAGCGTCGAACTCGTGCGCCGTGCCCTTCTCGTGTGCCGCACGCCCGCCCTTGCTGGCGATCTCGCGCTGCTTGTTGCGGTCCATCGATGCGAAGCCGCGATTGCTGCGCCCTCGTGGAGCCGCACCGGAGTCCGCCGCGACGTTCTCGTCGCTGGACGGGTGAGCAGCGCGCGCGCCTTCTGTCGAGATGTTGCGCTGCTGCTCCCGATCCGCGCCGAAGCTGCGCTCCTCGTCGTTCGGTTTGATCGCCATTACAGCCCCTCCTGAAGGTATTTGGCGGCCCCTGAAGGCCCGCGATACTGGCTACATGTGCAAACTGCGGACCCATTTCACCGGCTTCGGTCCAGAATGTCTACGCCATGCCCGTCGTCCGGCCCCTCATCGGGCAAGGGGCGGGCCGCCGCGGGATATATTTCGCCGCCATGTCGCTCTCCCTCCGCCTCCTCGGCACCTCCGCCTCTCGCCCTACCGTGGAACGGAACGTTGCGGCGACTGCCGTGGTGCGCGAAGGAGAGACGTTGCTGTTCGACTGCGGCGAGGGCACGCAGCGACAGATGATGCGGTACGGCGTGTCCTTTGCGCTGGAGGACATCTTCTTCACGCACTTTCACGCCGATCACGTGATCGGCGTGATTGGCCTGATGCGCACCATGTCCCTGCAGGGACGGGCCGAGCCGCTGCGACTCTGGGGGCCGAAGGGCGCCATCCGCACGATGAAGCGCGCCGAGGAATTCGGGATGGACCGGCTGTCGTTTCCGCTGGAGGTGGCCGAGGTGGAGCCGGGTCAGGCGATCAAGCGGAAGGATTTCGCCATCATTCCGTACCCCGTGGATCACCGGGGAGCGCGAGCGATTGGTTACGCAATCGTGGAGGATGAACGGAAGGGTCGCTTCAATCCGGAGCGGGCGCGTGAGTTGGGTGTTCCTGAAGGGCCGCTGTGGGGAGAAATCCACCGGGGGCGGGCGATCACGCTCCCCGATGGCCGCGTGATCCAGCCAAGCGAGCTCGTGGGAGAGGTTCGGTCAGGACGGAAGGTCGTGCTGACGGGCGACACGCGCCCCTGCGCGGCCACAGTGGAGGCAGCGCGCGGCGCGGACGTGCTGGTGCACGAGGCCACTTTCGGCGACGAGGAAGCCGAGCGCGCGGTGGAGACGGGACATTCGACGGCGCGTGAGGCGGCAATGGTCGCGCGGGAGGCCGGCGTGGGCACGCTGGTCCTCACGCACTTCTCCGCGCGGTACTCGCGCGACGCGGCCGATCTGGGAAAGGAAGCGCGCCAGTGCTTCGAGCGAACGCTGGTGGGAAAGGACGGCCTCGAACTCGCGGTGCCGTTCCGGGACGCGACGGCCTAGTTAGTTGGACTCTACTTCCGCTCTGTCGGCCAGGATGTTGGGGCGACTCACCGGCATGGAGCGAGCGAACAGCCGCCCGATCGACGCGTCGGTCAGCTGTCCGAGCACCGCGTCTTCCGTCTGACGCGCGGTGACGCTGCGCGACTCGGAGCCCTGGTTGATCACCCAGTTGTAGCGGTCCAGGCCAGACGATGCGCCGTTGGGATGGCGGAACACGACCATCGAGTTACTGGAGCTCAGCCCTCGAATGGAAACGCCCCACACGGTGCCGTTTGGTGAGGTAAAAGTCTTCGTGGCGGTCGGCATGATTGTCGAAAAAGAGGACTCAGCCGACGAGCGTCGGCGAGAGCGGCTGGCGGCCGGCGTAGCCGGAATGCACGTCGTGCCAGAACTGCACGGATGGTTCGCCGAGCTGCCAGCAGAGGAGAACCGCCTGGCCCTCGAGCTCACTCGGAAAATCGATGAGGCCGATCCGGCGATCCTTCAGCTGGATCCCCAGGGACTCGAGCTCCGCCTGAAAGCCATCGAGCTCGCGGGCCAGCTTCTGGATGCGCTTTTCCAGCGGAGCGAGGCACGGATCCGGGAGGCCGGCCACGCTGTTGGTGCCGAGGAGGTCCAGCTCGACCACGGCATCCTGCCAGCGCCGCTGCTCCCGGACGACGTCCTCGACGATTTTCCGGACGAGGGGCAGTGTGCGATTGGCCTGGTCGACGGTAAAGAGTTGCATGCCCCCAATCTAATTGGAGCCCGAAGCCAGCACACGAGGCAAGGGGCCGGCGGTGTGACTGGATCTCTTCGCGAAGGTGAGGGGAGCGCGCGGCATGGCGGCGACCTTCGTGTCCAGTCCGTAGCTGGCGGCCTCGTCGAAGGCGCGCGTGAGCGCATGGCGCGTATCGCCGTCGAGCGCTGGCGCATCGAGCCAATAGATGCGGGATGCGACGCCTGAGATGGGCGCGATGGGCCATTCGCGCGACGTGCTGTCGCGGATGGAGAGCCGGGAGCCACCGATCGAGTCGTAGCGGGCGACGACCGAATACGTGCCGTGGCGCCAGACGGCGCGAGACTCGTCCGAGGAGCGCATCGGGAGTGAGGCAGCGACGTCGCGCCACCAGGCCGGCTCCGGAAATCGGATCGGGTCGAGCGTGAGTACGTGGCCTGCGTCGCCCTCTCCGGCGCCAGGCAGCGCGAATGCGATGGCCGGCCCGCCCGCAGTGGTGGTGAGGGAGAAGCTCGTGAGATCAAGGGGATAGTGCGCGAATTCCGCGGAGGTGCGCCGTGCGCGTGCATCGTGACTACCGCGAAGCGAGTCCACGACATCCTTCAGCGCACGATCCCGATCCCGTGCGATCGACGTGACGTCGCCACCGACGACATCGCCCAGGGTGGCCACGCGTCCAGTACGGAGATCGATGACGCCCTCTCGGCTCATGTGCCAGAGCGGGGCGGTGCCGCGCTCGACATCGGTGTGCAGCGAGTACGACGCGAAGGGTCCGTGCGCCGCGTTGATGTCGAGCGTTGCGGTTGCGCGGAGTTCGACGTCCTGGTCCGGCTCGTCGCCAGGATCGAGGCGATGGTCGTCGGGATGGGCGCGCGCATACTCCGCGGCGAGCAGCGGTACGAGGCTGTCGCTGAAGACGAGCGTCGAGTCGCCTGTGCGGAGATCGCGACGATAGACGCGCTGCCCCACGAGGTCCGCGCCAGAGAAGGAGAGGTCGTTGTCCACGACATAGAGCTCGTAGAAGCGTCCGTTCACGCGGGCGAGATCGATGGGCACACCGCGCACCCGGGTGCCGCGCGCGTCGATCGTGACCCAGTACGCGGAGTCGCCGCTGGAGAGGACGAATTCCGCCAGCGGTGGTGGCGGTGTGGCGGCTGGGCCGGTCTTGCCGCAGGCGAGGATGGCGATCAGTGCGGCAAACGCGAGCCGGGTTGCGAGCGGGTGACCCATGGCTGGAATATAGCGCGCCAGGAGAATCGGCCCGGCGCGAAAGGTGCCGTTGTGATGAGCGGCTGATTCGCCCGCGTCATCGACCCCTTGCCCGACTTCATCGTGCCCGTTCGTAACGTCCACGCGCTCATTGGCTGCGCGCTCATGTCCGTTGTGGTGTCCTCATGCTCCGCTGAACAAGGCAAGGCGTCACCGAGCATTCAGGGTGGCTCTGCCGGCAACGCGAGCACGTCGCAATCGCCGCCCTCGGCCGATTCCGGCATGAAGCACGAGGTGGTCGCGTCGGGTTCCGTCTCTGCGACGCCCGCGGGGGCGAGTGCCGTGCCGAGCGGTAGTGAGGCGCCGGTGAATCGTCCGGTGGCCCGGATGGACGTGAACAAGGAATTCCCGGTGGTGCGCGCGCTCTATGTGAATCGATTCGCGGCGCAGAGCTCAAAGCGCATGAAGCAGTTGATCCAGATCGCCGACGAGACGGAGATCAACGCGTTCGTGATCGACCTGAAGGACGAGTTCGGGCTGAACTACATCCCGTCGAACAAGGAGTTCGCGCGAAACGGCGGGCGGGCGGGGATCATCAGGAACCTGCCCGCCATGCTCGACACGCTGCGCGCGCACAAGATCCTGCCGATCGCGCGGATGGTCGTGTTCAAGGACTCGGTGACCGCGGCCGTGCATCCCGAGTGGACCATCCGTCGCCAGGACGGCTCGCTGTGGCGCGACAAGAAGAACAACGCGTGGGTGAACCCGTATCACCACGAGCTGTGGGATTACAACATCGGCGTCGCGGAAGAGCTGACGAAGATGGGGTTCGGGGAGATCCAGTTCGATTACATCCGCTTTCCGGAGCCATATCCGTCATTGCCGAAGCAGGTCTTCCCCGACAGCAAGGGGACGCCCAAGCCGGACGTGCTGGCCGCGTTCCTCAAGGAAGCGAAGGGGCGGATCGGCAATCTCGGTGGCCGTACCACCGCCGACATCTTCGGACTCGTGACGACCGTGAGCGGACCGCTCGAGGTGGGACAGGATTGGGAGAAGCTCTCGCCGAACCTGGACGTCGTGCTGCCGATGGTCTATCCGTCGCACTATCCGCGCGGTGACCTGGGGCTCGCCGTGCCGAACGCGCAGCCGTACGAGGTGCTCAAGATCTCATTGAGCAAGGCGAAACAGCGCGACAAGAAGCTCGGCATCACGACGAAGGAGCACGTGCGGCCCTGGCTGCAGGCCTTCTCGCTCGGCAAGCCGCCGTATGGTCCTGCAGAGCTGGAAGCGCAGAAGAAGGGCGCGTATGATGCCGGGTACGACGGGTGGGTGCTGTGGAATCCCGGCTCGAAGTTCGAGGCGTTCCTGCCCGCGCTGGAGAAGGGCGAGCTGGTGTCGCACAAGAAGTAGCGGTGGTGGGGCGCTGTCAGTCAGCGCACCACCGGAAGGATGATGTGTGACGGCAACGCCGGGGTGCTGTAGACCCGTTGCGTTGCCTTCACGTACTCCGCTGGCGTCGCCTTGAAGATGTCGGGTACGAACGTCTGCGGGTTGCGGTCGATCACGGGAAACCACGTGGACTGCACCTGGACCATCAGGCGATGCCCCTTGAGGAACACGTGGTCGTGGTCGCGCAGGGGAATCGTCCACTCCGTGGGCTTGTTCGCGACGAGGGCGTGCGGCGCGTCGTAGCCCCGGTTGAAACGGCCACGCTTCACTTCCATCGCGATCGGCAGCTGGTATCCATTGAGCGACCGCGCATACGTGTTTGGCGCGGGGCCAGCGTCAGCATGCCATGCGTTCGGTTGGGCGGTCTCGGGGTAGACGTCGATCAGCTTGACGACGAAATCCGCGTCGGTTCCCGAGGTCGACGCGAAGAGCGCCGCGGAAAGGGCACCGGTGATCGTGATGTCCCGGTCGAGTGGCGCCGAGGTGTAGGTGAGCACGTCGGGGCGCCCGTCGACGAAACGCTGGTCAGCAACCTCCCAGAGACGCCAGTCGCCGTTCGGGTAGGTCGGCGAGATGGGACGCTGGCGATACGGCACCGGGCTCGCGGGGTCGGACAGGTATTCGCGGTACGGAGTGGCGCTCGACACCGGCTTGTCGAAGGAGAGCGTGCCGTCGGTGCGCAGGTAGAGGTTGGTCGGTGTGGTGCCCTTCACGGGCCACGAGGCGTACGTCTTCCAGGTGTTGGAGCCGGTCTGGAACATCGTGGCTTGCCATGCCGGCTTGGCGCCCTTGCCGTGAAGGTAGTACGCGAAGAACGGTGCCTCGATGTTCTCGCGGAACTCGAGCGACGTGGCATGTCCGCCGAGTGGGATGATGCCGATGCTGTCGCCGGTGGGTTGGTGCCATGAGCCATGGAACCACGGCCCCGCGACCATGAGGTTGGTATGATCGGGATCGTTCCGCTCGGCCTGCTGGAAGATCTGCCACGGGCCCCACGGATCTTCCTGGTCCCAGAAGCCGGCGACGTTGAGGTTGGGAACGGTGGCTCCCTTGATCTGCGTGTACCACGCTTCGCGCCGGTTGTGGGCGTCGTAGTTCGGGTGGGCAACGATGTCGTTCCACGCCGAGATTTTCCCGTGGAGGTACTTCGCGTCGAGGTTGGAGAGTGGCCCCACCTTCAGGTACCACTCGTACCCATCGTAGACGTCGAAGTCGAAGTGCGTGTTCTTGAACTTGTCCGCCTGCTCGTAGACGGCGTACTCGAACGCGTAGCTCTCGCGAAGGGCGCCGTAGCGGTGGTCGTCGTCGTTCATCCACTGGTCGGCGGGCGATGCCTGCTCGCTGACCGCCTTGAGCGCCGGATGCGGCATGAGCAGTGTCATGCCTGCGGTGAGCCCATCGTACGACACACCGTAGATGCCGACCTTGCCCGTATTGTTCGCGACGTGCTTCACGAGCCAATCGATGGTGTCGTATGCGTCGGTGGTCTCGTTGACGTTCTTCGGCGAGGTGTCGGTGAGGTCGACCTGCGAGGAGAGGAGGAACGTGCCTTCCGACTTGAACCGGCCGCGGAGATTCTGGATGACGAAGATGTAGCCGTCGGTGGCGAGCTCCTTGAGGCTGGGGGGCATGGTGTTCGGTGACGCTGCGGGAACGCCGTACGGTGTGCGCCGAAGCAGGATGGGCAGCGCTTCCGATCGGCCGACCGGTCGCAGGATGGCCGTCTGGAGATGCGCGCCGTCGCGCATGGGGATCATGACTTCTTCCACCGTGAAGACCGCGGGCGCGGTTGGCTGTTGCGCGCGCGATGCGTGCGTGGCGATCGCGAGGCCCGCGACGACGGCGAGCAGGATGCGTGGTATCACAGGGCGTTCACTCCGGCTATGAGGCGATCGACTTCCTCCTCGGTCGTGTAGCACGCGGCGCCAGCTCGCACGAAGCCGTCGGCACCGCGGCCCAGGCGCTCGGCGACGGTCGTAGCGTAGAAGTCGCCATTGGAGGCATAAACCCCGTGCGTGACGAGATGGCGGGCGACGTCTTCCGTGGAATGACCGCGGACGGTGAAGGCGACGGTGGGCGTGCGGGGTGTGCCGGGCGGTGGTCCGTACAGCGTAACGGCGTCGATGGCACTCAGACCTGTCCAGAGTCGCTCGAGCAGGGAGTCACCGCGATCGTGAATGGCCGAGTAGGCCCGCACGAGTCGTTCGCGCCGAGCGCCCTGTTCGCCGCCGATGGAGGCGATGTAGTTGACCGCCGCGGCCGCCCCCACAATGCCTTCGTGGTTCTGCGTTCCTGTCTCGAGCTTCTCGGGCGCGTAGTCCGGTGCGGGATCGAGGCGCGGGATGTCGAGGTCCTGCACGAGCTGCCGCCGGCCATACAGCGCACCAGCGTGCGTGCCGTAGAACTTGTACGACGAGCAGGCGAGGAAGTCGCAGCCGATTGCCTGCACGTCGACGAGGTGGTGCGGCGCGTAGTGCACGGCATCGACGAATGACAGCGCTCCAGCTCCGCGCGCCATGGCGCAGACCGTGGCGACGTCGGTGATGGTGCCGAGTGCGTTGGAGGCTGCACCGACGGCGACGAGCCGAGTGCGGTCGCTGATCGCCTCGGCGAATGCGTCGGGATCGTGATGGAAGGTGGTGGTGTCGAGCTTCACCGAGCGCACGACGAGTCCCCGCTCCTTCGCGATCGCGCGCCAGGGTGCGACGTTGGCGTGGTGATCGAGCTCCGTGACGACGATCTCGTCGCCGGGCTTCCAGTCGCGCGCCAGGCCGCGCGCGAGATGGAAGGCGATCGTCGTCATGTTGTTGCCGAACGCGACGTCGGCGGGCGTCGCGTTGAAGAAATCGGCAAACGTGGCGCGGGCCTCGGCGAGCAGTGCGTCGGTCTCCACGCTCGTGGGATAGGCCCAGTGGGTGTTGGCGTTGTGGTGCAGGAGGTAGTCGGTCACCGCGTCGGCGACGGGCTGCGGCACCTGGGTGCCACCGGGACCGTCGAAGTAGGCGACGTCGTGCTCACCCTCGCGGCGGAGGAGAGCGGGGAAGTCGGCGCGGATGCTGTCGATGGAGCGAACCATTTCGTCGGGGGCGGGGGATGGGCAGCCAATGTACCCTCACCGCTCGCCATGCGATATTCAGGTCGAGCTCGAGCTGGCGGCCGAGCCGAGCCGGAGCCTGAGCCTGAGCGAACCAAGGCAGAGATGACAGTTGTCAGTGGTCTGCATCAGTGTGCGGTAACGGAATCACAGGATCTCGAATGATCACGCGGGTGTTCCTCGCCGGCATGACCTGCCAGCACTGCGTCAATGCGGTGTTCACGTCACTCACGCCCGTGCCGGGCATTATTTCGGCGGATGTTTCGGTTGGCGCCGCGGTCATCGAGCATGACGGGCGCGCGACCATCGCCGTGCTTCGCGAGGCCATTGGCGCGGCGGGCTACGACGTGATTCTCGCGAATGAGAATACGCGGCAGCTGCCCATCGTGTAGCCGTGCGCCGCGTGGGTTGTCGGGTGCGGGCCCCGGGTCTACCTTGACGGGCTGACCGCCTCCGCCGCCGCCCCAGGATCTGCCATGTCGCCATCCAAGCGCAATCCCGATGAGCGTCCCGTGGGCGCGTTGCTCGCTCCGGATCTCCTCGCCATGCTCGAGGAGGATCCGTCGCTGATCGCGGCGGAAACCGAAGAGCTGCACCCCGCTGATCTCGCGGACGTCGCGGAGGCGATGCCGTTCGACCGCATTCCGGTCTTCTTCGCTGCGCTGCCCCGGGATCGCGCCGCGGCGGTGCTCGAGTATCTCGACGAGGAACTTCGCGCCGAGGTGCTCGAGGCGATGCCGTCGGAGCAGGCGGCGGTGCTCGTTGGCGCCATGACGCCGGACGAACGTGCGGACGTCCTCGAGGAGCTGGATGAGGAGACCGCTGACGACATCGTCGACGAGATGCCGGAGCAGGCGCGGCGTGAGACGCAGGCGCTGCGGCTCTACGATCCGGATTCCGCGGGCGGTCTGATGACGACGGAGTTCGTCTCCGAGTCGTCGAAGACGTCCGTCGAGGAAGCGCTGCGCAAGGTTCGCGTGATTGCGCGGAGCGCCAAGCGCGAGGCGATGCACGCGATCTATACGACGGACGACCAGGGTCGTCTCGAGGGCGTGCTCTCCCTGCGCGAGCTGCTCGCCGCGCAGGAAGGGACGATCCTGTCCGACGTTGCGTGGACCGAGGTGCAGAGCGTATCACCGCGCGCCGACCGGGAAGAGGTGGCGCGCGTCATCGCGAACTACGACCTCGTGGTCGTGCCGGTGGTGAGCGAGTCGCATCACATCCTGGGCGTCATCACGGTCGACGACGTGATCGATGCCATCCAGGAGGAGCAGACCGAGGACGTCCAGAAGTTCGGCGGTATGGAGGCCCTCGACGAGCCCTACGACCAGATCGGGTTCTGGGCGATGATCAAGAAGCGCGCGGTGTGGCTGAGCGCCCTCTTCATCGGCGAGATGTTCACCGCGACCGCCCTCGGCGTCTACCAGAAGGAAATCGACAAGGCGACGGTGCTGGCAATCTTCCTTCCGCTCATCGTCAGTTCGGGGGGCAACTCGGGTTCGCAGGGCACGTCCCTCATCATCCGGGCGCTGGCGCTGCGTGAGATCTCGTTGCGCGACTGGTGGCGCGTCGCGGGGCGCGAGATCGCCACGGGACTCACGCTCGGCGTGTTGCTGGCGATCATCGGCTTCCTGCGCATCGAGCTGTGGCAGTGGATGCACGTTCACAACGTGTCGGCGTTCGGCATTCAACTCGGCCACGATTACGGGGAGCACAACATCAACCCGCACCTGGTGGCGCTCACGGTGGCGCTGTCGCTCATCGGGGTGGTCGGCTTCGGCACGCTCGCCGGTGCGATGCTGCCGTTCGGCATGCGGAAACTCGGCTTCGATCCCGCGAGTGCGAGCGCGCCCTTCGTCGCGACGTTCGTGGACGTGACCGGGTTGATCATCTACTTCAACGTCGCGCTGCACCTCCTGCTGCGATGACCGTCGCGGTTGAGCCGGTTCGGGAAACGGGCGTCTCCGCGCCGCGCGCGACGCTGCTCGTGCTCGTCAGCGCATGCTGCTTCGGCTCGATCGGCGTCCTGTCGACGCTCGCGATCAATGGCGGTGCGCGACTGATCGACGTGCTCTTCTGGCGCTACGCGATCGCGGCGGCGCTGCTTGTCGTTGTGAGTGGAGGCCTGGCCGCGGTGCGGCTGCCACGACGGCGGGCGCTGGAGCTGTCGTTCCTGGCGGGCGGCGGCCAGGCTGCGGTGGCATTCACGACGCTCTCCGCGCTGAAGTACATCCCGGTCGCGTCGCTCGTCTTTCTTTTCTACACCTACCCGACGTGGGTCGCGGTCATCTCCGCAGCGCGAGGCGTGGAACGCCTCACACCGGCGCGCGTGGCGGTACTGGCAATCTCGCTGGCGGGCATCGGGCTGATGGTCGGGCTGCCTGGCAGTGGCGCCCTGCATCCGGCGGGCGTCGCCTTCGCGCTGGGTGGTGCAGTGCTCTATGCGCTGTACATCCCGATGATCAACCGCATCGGAACCGGGCTTGCACCGGCGGTGACGTCGGCGTTTGCGGCTGGGGGCGCGGCGGTGGTGTTCCTCGTCGCCGCGCTGGCGCAGGGCGTGCCGCGCGTGGCATTCACTCCGCTCGGCTGGGCGGCGATTCTCGCGCTGGCCGTCGTTTGCACCGTGCTCGCATTCATCATCTTCCTGCGCGGGCTTGCGGTGATCGGCGCGGTGCGGACGGCGATCGTCAGCACGGTCGAGCCGTTCTGGACGGCGTTGCTTGCCAGCGTCGTGCTGGGGCAGCAGCTCACGCCGCGCACCTATGCGGGCGGCGTACTCATCGCCATCGCGGTGATCGCGCTCCAGATGGTGCCACGCGAGACAGCACCGGCCTGACGATCAGCCACCTTCGATGCCGTCCCGCTCGCCTGAGGGACTGCACTTTCACGATGACTCGCCTTCCGCGGCGTTACGACCTCATCATGCACGCCACTTCACACCAAGGACACGCATGCTGCCTCTTCACCTGACCATCGAAGGCATGACCTGCGAGCACTGCGTGCGCGCGGTCGACACACGTCTGCGCCACACGGCGGGGGTCATGGTCGACCGCGTCGAAATCGGCTCGGCGGAACTCCAGTACGACCCAGCGACGACGACGGTGGACGATCTCGCGGAGGCGATTGCGGACGAGGGATATACTGCGTTCGAATCGTAGAGCTCGCTGGAGAGGCATCGGACGTGCTCCACAGGTTGGTCACAACACGTTCGGCCGCTCAACGCGGCTGGCGTCCACCAGACCGGAGCCCTCCATGCATTCAACTCTTCGATACGCCGGCGCTGCCGCCATGCTGTTCAGCGCGGTAGCGTGCGCATCGCTCAACAAGAAGGAGACCGGCGCCATCATTGGCGCAGGCGCAGGTGCCGTCGTCGGCGGCGCGATCGGCAGCGCCACCGGCTCCACGGCCAAGGGCGCGATCATCGGTGCGGCTGTCGGCGGCACCGCGGGTGCCGTGATCGGGCACCAGATGGATCAGCAGGCGAAAGAGATACAGCAGAACATTCCGGGCGCGATCGTTGAGCGGGTCGGGGAAGGACTGCAGGTGACGTTCGAGTCCGGCCTGCTGTTCGGATTCGATTCCGACGTGCTGCGCGCGGACGCGAAGGACAACCTGGCGACCTTCGCGAAGAGCCTCGACAAATATCCGAACACCGACGTG
>JBBQFW010000042.1:0-19210 GCA_038322445.1 Gemmatimonadales bacterium | reverse complement strand
TTGCGCCCGATGACGGAAGCCCTGAGGCTCTGGACGCGCAACAAGTTGATGAACTGCAACGGGAGAGTGAAGGTCGCACGCGCTTCCCTCAGCTTCACGAAGCTCGCGTCGTAGACCCAACGCTCGGTAATTGCTCCAAGGGCGTGGTAATAATCCTCGGTCGACGCGTGGATCGTGTTCGCAATGCCGGTCGTGGCATCGACGCCGTTGATGAGGAGCCCACTGTCGGGACGAAAGGCCGTTTCGGCCAAGCCACCGGAATACGCACCTGCCCGGTTGCTTGCACTGAATAGCTGTCCACCGCGGCGCGTATCGAACTGAACACCCAACTCCAGCGCTCCCATGCGCACGGAGGTGGCAAGGCCGCCGATCCACGACGGGGCGCTCTCGCCAACCACATGGCGACCCGCCACGGTGTCAGCGAGCGGGACGCCTTTGCGGAGGATCAGCATCCCATCCGCACTGCGGAGGAACGACGTTCCGACGATGACGCCGAGTGGGCTGCCTTCGCGTGCCTCTATCGTGGCAGTGCCGAACGGCAGACCGAGCGCGGAACTCGTGCCGGCACCCGCAATGGCTTCGACCATGTTGCTGTTCTTGCCGAAGGTCCCGGCAATCGACCACATCATACCACCGGGGCCCTGAAACGGGGCGAGACTCGCTGTCGCTTCGACGCCCTTGTTCGTGACCGATGCGGTCCGGGTGAATCCCACGCCGGACGGCACGATGAGATTTTCGCTGCGGTCGCTGTAGACCGAGAGGTCGATTCCCAACCGCCCGCCGAATACGCGCATCGCGGCGCCGCCATCTACACCGGTGGTGACTTCGGGGGCTGCGGCATCCGCCACCACCGCTGCCGACGTTGCGGTCGTCACGCCGAGTCGCTGGAGCAACAGTGCGGTCCCCTCACTGCCCGAGCGTGAGAATCCCGCCTGCAGCGTGAAGCGATCGAGCAAACCGCCGGCATGGCTGCTGGGCTCCGGTCGGACGAGGTCCACGCTTGCGGTAACGGACGGATAGATGCTCGAGACGGCCGTGCCCGACATGAGCGTGGAAGACTCGGATCGCGCCGCTATCGCAATCGATGCACGGTCATCGATCCGCGACTCGATGCGAGCGAAGAGCACGTTCGTGCTCGACGATGCATTCCACAGGACGTCCTTCACCGTCGTGGAATCGGTGAGATTGTCCGTGGCCCGCGTGATGGTCTCGAGCCGATCGCCATGGTGGCCGACACCAATGGTGTACGCCGCCTGGAAGACACCCGCGGACTGCGGTGCGAACCGCAGGCTCGCCTCCACGTCGCGCAGCGAGGTGTTGATCGCGTCGCTCTGGTAGCCACCTTTGGAAAAATTGCCGCGACCCAGGTAGTACGGGAATCCGCCCATCCACCCCGCCGCCACGTCGAAGCGACGATCCTGCGACCCCGCGTCGGACGCGCCGCGAATGGACGCCGTGAGCTGGTTCGTGAGCGCGTACGACCCGGAGCCACCGAGGACATAGCGAGTGCGAGAGTCGGTGTTGTCGTTCACGAGTGATGCCCAGAACGGATTGTTTCTCCCACTGTAGTTCCAGCTGAGCTGCGCGCCGGTCGCGTCGCGCAACAGCACACGGTAGAACGGCACCGCAACCTGTCTCGGCAGGATTGCAAAGCCGGCCACAGGGTTGCTCTCGTCAAATCCCGTCCCCGCGCGATGCTGGCCACGATCTGAGTAGGCCTGCAGATCCGCCTGCACCGAAAGCTTGTCCGTGGGACGCACCGATCCCGTGAACAGCGCCGAGCGGTATGCCACCCGCGACTCTGGCGTGACACCGGTGGAGGACCGGTTGCTGAGCGAAGCACGAAACTGCCCGCGGTCGCTGCCGCGCTGCAGGACAACGTTGGTGCCGAGTGTGCGACCGCCGTTGAAGTAGCTTGCGATGTTCCCCGAAGACGGAAGCCACGCGCGCGCGTCAGCGCGGGCTGACTCCCGCAGGCTGGCCTGGAGAACAATCGAGCCGTCGAGTGCCGGGCCCCAGCTCTGGCTTGTGGTGTCGTTGATGCCGCCGCCCTTGCCGTCGAAGAAGGCGAACTTGCCTCCCAGGCCCTGCCCATAGGCGTTCTGGTAGTCCGGGAGCCGGAGCACCGAGCCATTGCTGTACGATTGGCTGGCCGATACCTCGAGAGCGTGGAGCCCGCGTGCGCTGCGGGTGGTGATGACGAGCACGCCGTTCGCGGCGCGCCCACCGAACTGCATGGCAGCCAGCGATCCGGTGAGCAACTGGACCGTTGCGATGTCCTCGACGTTGATGTCGTTGAGCGTGGTGCCATAGTCGAAACCGCCCTGTCCCGACTGCTGGGCGAGGGTGGTGATGTTGCTGTTCTCGAAGACGATGCCGTTCACCACGATGAGCGGCTCGGTCAGTCCGGCAATGGTATGCGGACCGCGAACGAGAAGCGCTGTGGTGCCGCCCAGCGTGGATGCGGAGCGCACGTCGACCGCAGCGAACCTCCCTGCGAGCGCCGCTCCGAGCGTGATCGGACCGGCGAGGTCCGTCAGCGCACTACTGTCGATCATCGGCGCGGAGATCAGCCCGGGAGGCACGGCCGTTGATGAGGCGATACTCCTGACCGCGGTGCTGGTGCCGGCAGGGGATGTCGTTGGTGCCGTTGTCGTTTCCGAAGGCCGGGCCGGCTCGAGGCGGGCGGGGCCAGACGGAGGGGTGAGATCGAAATCACGATCGATCGCGTCGCCGACGAGCACGACGCTGATCGACTTCGACGGAAAGCGCGGATGACTTGCCACGAGCGCCACGGTCTGGCCGAGGACGCGCGAGGAGGGGATGATGAAGCTGAATCGCCCGTCCGCGTCCGAGGTGGAGCCGAGGTTGAGCTCCGCGATGCGCACTGTCGCTCCGCGCACCGGCATCGAGGAGGCGGACACGTGGCCCGTCACCGTGACGGCGCCCTGCGCAGCGGCCGACGCCGCGGCAGTGACCAGAAGGAAGACCGAGTACCGAAGCCTGGCGCAGATGCGACGCATCATTCCTGAGTTGGATCTGAGTGAAGGACCTGCGCGAGCTAGGGCACGACGTCGAGGACAATGAAGCGCGGCGTAGGACGGGATGGCGCCGTCGCAACACTGTCGCCGAGCTCGCCCGCCTTGTTCACGCCCCAGCAGGCAACGGAGCGATCGGCGGTCTGCCCGCAGGTGTGGCCGACGCCCGCGCTGATCGATGTGAACTTCAATTTGGTGGATACGGCGGTTGGTGCGGCTCGTTCGACGAGGGTGCTGTCGCCGAGCTGCCCGACGCTGTTGTCTCCCCAGCAATATGCAGTGCCGTCGGCCGTGAGCGCGCAGGTATGGAACGCTCCGGAGCTGATCCTCGTGAAGTCTGGCGCGGTAGCATAGGTGCGTGGCGAGGTGACGGCGGTCGACCCCGTGCCGAGGTTGCCCCAGCAGTAGGCGCGTCCGGCCGTCGTGAGGCCGCAGGTAAAGCTCTGGCCGGCCGAAATCTGCTTGAAGGTCTGCGTGCCGGTCACGCGTACCGGAGAGTTTGCGTTGGTTGTGGTGCCGTTTCCAAGTTGCGCGTTGGTGTTGAAACCCCAGCAGAACACGCCTCCGTCGACGGCCAGCCCGCAGGTGTGGCCGTAGCCCGCGGCCAGCGCTGTGAAGGTAAACCCACCGGCGACCGGCGCCGGCGCCCCACGCGACTTCGTGGTCTGATCACCGAGCTGGCTCGCCGAATTGTCACCCCAGCACCAGGCACTCTGGTCGGTGGCGAGCGCACAGGTATGAACGAGTCCGGGAGCAACCTGCGAGAACGCCTGCGGGGATGTCACTGCCCTTGGCGCCAATGCCGTGAAGCTCACGCCGGCCGAGTCCGACAACGCATTCACGCCCCAGCAGAGAACGGCCTGCGCGGACGAGACGCCGCAGAAGCGACCGGGGCTCGTCGGGCTGGCCACGATGGACAGAAAAGTGACCGCGCTCTTCGTTCGCGTGGGAGCCACGCGGTTCACGAAGGTGCTGTCACCGACCTTGGGCTGCTCGCCGAAACAGCTCGACAGGCCGTCGGTTCCGATGCCACAGGTGGCAAACGTGCCAGCGGTGATGGCATTGGGCATGTAGTGCACGGCGGTGCCTGTTCCCGTTGCATGCAAGGTCAACGAGGCGAGTTCCACTTTTGCCACCAGCGTCTGGTCGCCCGTTGCATCGCCGAGGGTCCATGCGCCGGGCGATGCGATGCCGTTGGCCCCTGTGGCGACCGTCGTGGATGCGACGCGTCCACCGCCCGTTGTCGCAAACGTCACCGACACGCCTGCGCGCGGGTTCCCGGTTGAGTCAATGAGCTTGACCGAAGGATTCACGGCGAGCTTCGCGCGAATCTGAGCCGTCTGCGCATCCCCATCCACCGCGGCAAGCGCGGCGAACGACTTCAGCGTGAACGCCACCGAGTTCGCCGAGATGAGCGTGTTGACCTTGTCGTCTTCGCCGAGCACAGTCGCGGTCGCGGTGTTGATTCCTGCGGTGCTTCCCAGCTTCCACTCTGCGGACGCGATGCCCCTGCTCGTCGTCGTGGCGATGAGAGGCGAGATCGATCCACCACCTGCCGTTACCGCGAAGCTCACGCGAGCGTTCGCGACCGGGCCGCCTGCCCGGTCGGTAACGACCGCGCGAATGGAATCCGGGGTCGCGCCCGGAGAAACGGCAGCAGGCGCGCTGAATCCGATGGTGTCGATCTTGGCGGGCCCGACAAACGTCACGCGAACGGTGACCTGGTTGCTGACGACATCGAGCACGGTGGCGTAGAGGACCGCAAAGCCGGTGTCGACGCCGGCGATACGGCCGCTGATGTCCACCGTGAAGATCTTGTCGTTGGAGCTGCGCCACGCGAGCGGAGCAGATACCACCGCTCCCGCCGCGTTCTTCGCAACCGCCGTGGCGGTCACATGGTAGCCGCGCTCGACGCTATAGCCGCCGACCGGCGGCACCGCGATCGCGATGCTCGTCACCTTGGGCGTGGTCAGGCCGACGGAGGGCTCGGTGCCTCCGCAGGCCGGTATGGTTCCCGCCACCACCAACAGGAGCACACGGCAGAAGGGGTCAGTCCGCACGTACGACAGGGAAGACTTCACGTGTGATGAGGTGACGGAGTTGACGGAACGGGCAGGGAAGAGATCCGATTGTCGCGGAGGACCGACCGCGCCATATCGGGGTAGTCCACTATGATGAACCCTGCGGCGGGCATGTCGCGCCCGTTTCCGATGTGCCCTTTCGTTGCGGCGATTCGTCTTGCTACACCTGAGACGCGGGCCCGGTCCAAGCCGTCACCCCACGCACCAGTGTCGCGCGTCATGCGCGTCCAGCGCGTGGTTGAAGCGGGGCGTGCACCGAGTGCGTCGTATGGCATTAGGATATTGGTAGCAACGTGTGCTCAGGTAATGCTTCACTTCCTTTTATAGTAGCACTCCATCTCCCGACGTTGAACCCTTCCTGCCGCAACTCGGTGGGTGCCAACGCAGCGCCGCCGTGTCGAGCAAAGATATGATGAAAGGAATCCAATTGAGAATGTCCTGGCGGCGCATCGTTGGCGTCGCATGTGCCGCACTTGCCGCACATGGCGTGGGCGCGTCTGCGCAGACCGCTGGCGACGGAGGCGTCGCTGTGGCTCTCGAGACGCGGGCGGCGCTGGAGGCAAAGGCGGTCACTGCCGAAGCGCAGCATCGGACCGGTGAGGCGCTCCTGCTCCGCAGCAGGCTGGAGCGGGGCGATTTCCAGGACGGCGACCGCATTGTCGTGAAGCTGCTCGGGAGTGGCGCGATGGTGCCGAACCTGATGGGGGCGAACGACACGATCGTGCTCCGTGCCGGCAAGCGCATGCAGCTTCCCCAGATGGAAGACCTCTCGCTGGACGGAGTGCTCCGGTCGGAGCTGCACGCGAAAGTGTCCAGCCACCTCGCGAAATACCTCAAGGACTCGACGGTGAGCGTGACGCCGCTCATCCGCCTCGCGGTCGTGGGCCAGGTACGAGCGCCCAACTTCTACTACACCACGGTCGATGTCCTCCTGAGTGACATGATCGTCAAGGCCGGCGGTCCGAATGGTAATGCCGACTGGCTGGGAAATGTCGAAATCCGGCGCGGGACCGAGACGATCTGGAGCGCGAAGGACGCCCGAACAGCGATGACCGATGGAATCTCACTCGAACGGTTGAACCTCCGAACCGGCGACGAGATCTACGTGGACGAGCAGAAGTCCGGATTCAGCTGGTCGACAGTCTTCCAGGTCCTCGGCACGCTCACCGGGCTGGCCTATACGCTTCAACGCTTCGTTTTCCGATAAGTGCGACACGCACCATTCATCGCCGCGATAGCGCAGTCCGGCATCATTCTACGTGGGGTCGCACGTCATGTCTGAACAGGAAGCGCAGGTGAATCTGGTTCGCGCCTCGTCGCAACTTCCCTACGAGCCCTCCGAGGGTTGGGGCGACACCCCGACGCTCGAGCCGAAGCGCAATCCGCTGGAGCGCCCACTCGGTGCCGTGCGACGCTACAAGTGGCTGATGTTGGGGATCGTGGCGCTGTCCGCTGGAGCGGGCGTCATCGCGATGCGGATGGTCAAGCCCGATTACGAGGTGACGGCGAAGATCTGGGTACAGGCGCTGGCCGGACCGGGCGCAGAGAGCCAGGGCCCCATTCGTGGCCGCGAGCTTCTCAATGCGTTTTCGTGGGTCGAGCTGCTGCGCAGCTTCAGGATCTCGGACGCGGTCGTTCGCAAGCTGGCGCTCTACGTCCAGCCCGAGAAGCAGGACGACTCGACGCTCTTCCGCGGATTCGGCACCGCGGAGAAAGGTTTCATGCACGGCAATTTCAAGCTCGCGGTGGCGAAGCGCTCCGCGAAGTGGACCCTCACGATGGAAGACAGTCCGCTCACCGAGAACGGCAACCCCGGCGATTCGATCGGCAACAAGAAGATGGGCTTCCGGTGGCAGCCACCGGCCGATCTGATGGCCAAGTATGCCGGCCAGGACGTGTCATTCCGGATCGCGATTCCTCGTGAGACGTCGCTCGAGGTGCTGAAGCGGCTCGTCCCCAAACTGCCGGATAAAACGAACATCATTTCGCTCACGTACACCGACCCGGATCCGCAACTTGCGGAGCGGACGCTGAACGAATACGTCGCCGAGTACGTGAGGGTGGCCAAGGAGCTGAAGCAGGAGCAGTCGGTGGAACTGGCGAAGATCGTTGGCGACCAGCTGCAGTCCGCAGAGAACTCGCTGAGGGATGCCGAGCGCGCGCTCGAGAGTTTCAAGGTGAACACCATCACGTTGCCGTCCGAGGCAGGCACGCCCATACCTGGGGGTCTGGAGGTGACGCGTGATCCAGCGATCGCGAGCTTCTTCAGCAAGCGGATCGAGTTGGACAACCTCCATCAGGATCGTATCGCGCTCGAGAAGGTCATCGCGGGCGCCGGTACGGTGCCGTACGAGACCGTGCTACAGCTGCCGAGTGTCGCGAACAGCCCTGGCGGAAGGCAGCTCACGGGACTGTTCACCCAGCTCTATGATGCGCAGGCGAAGCTGACGTCGGCCCGGCAGCTGTTCACCGACAGCTATCCCGCCGTCAAGGAGATGGCATCGGCCGTTGACCTGCTGAAGAACAAGACGATCCCCGATCTCGTGGCCGCCCAGCTCTCGCAGGTGCGTGACCGGGAGGCGGAGGTGGAACGTCGGATCGGGAATGCGACGACAGACCTTCAGGCCATTCCGCAGCGCACGATCGAGGAGATGCGGCTGAAGCGTTCCGTGCTCACGACCGAAGGTCTCTACGCCACGCTGAAGAGCCGCTACGCCGAGGCCCAGCTTGCCGCCGCCAGCACCACGGCGGACGTGCGGTCGATGGATGCCGCGGTCGCGCCCGAAAAGCCGACGTCCAACTCCGGGATCAAGGTTTTCTTCATGACGCTGGCCCTCGGAATCGGGCTCGCGTTCGGTGTTGCGCTGCTGCTCGACCTTATCGACAAGCGTCTGCGGTACCCGGAGCAGGTCTCGAACGAGCTCGGGCTTTCCGTCGACGGCACGGTGCCGCTGCTACCGAAGGGCGGAGTGCAGCAGCAGTCGGCGGAGCAGCTCACGCAGCTCGTGGAGTCGTTCCGTACGCTGCGGATGAACATGATGAACGGCTCGGACGCGCAGGTTTCCCTGGCCATCTCGAGTCCTTCGCCGGGCGACGGCAAGTCGTTCATCGCCTCGAACCTGGCGATGTCCTTCGCCGATGCAGGGTTTCGCACGGTGCTCGTGGATGGAGACACACGCCGCGGCTCCCTGCACGACCTGTTCGAATCGCCGAGGGGCGCGGGGCTGACCGACTATCTCGCGGGTGAGGCGCACCAGAACGAGATCATCCATCCCACGGGACATGACAAGCTGTCCCTCATCCCGAGTGGTCGCCCGCGGCGGCAGAGTCCGGAGTTGCTGGTTGGTACGGCGCTGAAGAACCTGGTGAAGGACCTGCGGAGCCGGTTCGACGTGGTGATCTTCGATACGCCGCCACTCGCGGCCGGTATCGATGGGTATGCGATCGCGTCGGCGGCAGGCAGCTTGCTAGTGGTGCTCAGGGTGGGTCAGACCGAGCGTCGGATGGCGGCTGCCAAGATGCTATTGGTGCGGCGATTGCCGATCAACCTCATGGGTGCCGTGCTCAACGGCGTTCCGTCGAGCGGGGAGTATGGGTACTACGGCTATGTGGATGGCTATGCGGCCGTGGACGAACAGCTGACCGCCGGTCAGCAGGTTGCGGAGGTTTGAGTTGTCCAACTGTTGCGCGGGCGTGGAATATGTGTGGTACCCGTGCGACAGTACGCTCGTGACCAGCATCACAAACGCGTTCGGCTACTTGCGTAAATCGTTCAAACGAAAGGATTTGCGAGTGAGCTATGACCACGTTGAATTGAGCACGGGGACTGCAGTGTTCGGGTGTCGAGCACCCAAACTACTTTGGTTTGAATTACCGTGAAAAAAGGTTCGACGGAGGACCTAGCAATGCAGGCAGTGGCTTCATCGGCAATCGAGCTCCCCACGACGCGCCGTCGGCGCACCAATCGCCTCGAGCGAGCAGCGGGCACGAGCGCCCCACAGGCGATCGTACTGCTTCCCGATTCGGGGCCGGCTTCGCTTGACGACGTATCTCTGGATGCCGAGCCGATTGAGGATGTGATCCCACGCGACCGGTCCGAGCTCGTCAGCCGTTTTTTCAACCTGACGCTCGGCCTGCTGGCCGTGATCTGTCTTGCTCCTCTGCTCGTCCTGGTGGCGTTGGCGGTGAAGCTGACGTCGAACGGACCGATTTTCTACTCGCAGGTGCGGGTGGGAGTGGATCGCCGGTACCGCCAGAAGTCCACCTATGACCGTCGTGGCTACGATCACGGGGGCCGGCCCTTCATGATGTTCAAGTTCCGCACGATGCAGGTGGATGCCGAGGCGGATGGACGGGCGGTGTGGGCGGCCCGTGGCGACCCGCGCGTGACCTTCATCGGGAACATCCTGCGGCGTACGCGGCTGGATGAGCTGCCCCAGTTGCTCAACGTCATCATGGGCGACATGAACATCGTCGGTCCGCGTCCCGAGCGTCCCACGATTTTTGCGGACATGCGCCAGACGATTCCGCAGTACCCCATGCGGCAGCGGGTGAAGCCCGGCATCACGGGCTGGGCGCAGATCAACCATGCCTATGACACGTGCATCGACGACGTGCGGAAGAAGGTCGAGTTCGACCTGGAGTACATGAAGAATCAGAGCCTCGCGCACGACCTCCGCATCATGACGATGACGCTGCCGGTGATGATCTTCCGGAAGGGCAGCCGCTAGCGCCGCTGCGTCCGGTTGTGGGCGTGACTGGAACTTCCGTCGCGCTGCGCGTTACTTGGTAGTTCGCCCGCCCGTCATAGTTCACCGGTCACGCACACGGAGCCGCGAGGGCTCCGTTCGCTTTGGCGAGGTTGTCAAGAGCGTACCACCAATCAAGGCAGCGCATGACGGCAGCACACATTCAAGCAGAGCTGAAGCGGGTTACGGGACTCGAGTCGTTCGACGGAAGCCTGGAGAGCCTGAAGCCACTTGTGCCGGCGGCGGCGACGGCGATCGCGTTCATCCTGCTGTTCGGAAGCACGTTCGCATCACTTGCTGGCGACTGGTGGAACTCTCCCGAGGCGGGGCATGGGCTGCTGCTTTTTCCGGTGGCCATCTGGTGGGCCTGGCGCGAGGGAATTCGCGCGGATGCCAGGGGAAATGCGGGGCTGGGCATGGCGATCATCGTGTTCGCCGTGCTCGTGCGCGTAGCCGCGGGTCTTGCCGCGGAGTTGTTCTCGATGCGCGCGTCGATGGTCATCGGGATGGTGGGGCTCACCGTTTTCTACTATGGCGTGCGGCAGGTGATCCACTGGTGGCTGCCGTTCGTCCTGATGGCGCTGTCGGTCCCGCTGCCGGAGTTGGTGACACAAGCGCTCGCCCTGCCGCTCCAGTTCAAGGCCTCACAGATGGGTGCGGCCCTGCTGCAGATGCGCGATGTTCCCGTGCGGCTCACTGGCAACGTCATACGACTTCCGGGGCAGGAACTCTTCGTCACGGAAGCCTGTAGCGGGCTGCGCTCGCTCACGGCGCTCATCAGCCTGGCGGTCCTGCTGGGCGCATTGATGCTTCGCAGCTCCGTGCTGCGCATCCTCCTGCTGGTTGCGGCGATTCCGATTGCCGTTGTCATCAACGGTGTGCGCGTATTCTTCACGGGGTTCCTGGTGTACTTCGTTGATCCGAAGCTCGGCCAGGGGTTCATGCACATCACCGAGGGCTGGCTCCTGTTCATCGTTTCGCTGACGTCGCTGACGCTGCTGGTGCAGGTTGCCGCCTTCATGGAGCGCCGGTTCATGGCCCCGGTCGAGCGCGAGATTACTCCGGAGATGGCAAATGCATAAGGGATTGGCGTACCTGCCGGCGGTGGTCCTGACCATTGGCGCCGCCTTCGTGTTGCACACGCGCGCGCAATTGGCCGTTGAGCTGGTCATGCCACTCAGCACGGTGCTCGATACGGTGCCCGGTTATCGCTCGAAGGACCAGAAGGTGAGCGATGAGGAGCGTCGCGTCGCGGGGATGAGTAGCTATGTCGCGCGTGTGTATTCGGTCGATTCGACAATTGCGTTCACCACGCTCGTCTCGTACTACGAGCGGCAGACGCAAGGCAAGACCATCCACTCCCCGCGCAATTGCCTGCCCGGCGCCGGATGGGAGATCCTCAACGGCGGCACGAAGTCCGTGATGGCGGACGGCGCGGCGCACACCGTGAATCACTACGTGCTGAAGAATGGCGCATCCACGGCCATCGCGTATTACTGGTATCAGGGACGAGGCCGAGTGGTTGCCAACGAGTACCAGGTGAAGTGGAACCTGCTTCGCGATGCGGCGCTGGCTGGCCATACGGAAGAGGCGCTGGTACGCGTGGTGGTGTACCTGCCGCGTGGCTCCTCCGGCGAAGCAAGTGCCGCGTTCACGAAGGCAGACTCGCTCGGAAATAACATCGCCGGCCAGCTCATTCACGAGGTGTACCGCGTGCTGCCGGGCGGTAACCCTTCAACGGGCCAGACGCGCGTCGGGATGGGCAACTCCGCGTCATCGGTGAGAGTCGCGTTGGGCGGTCGCTGACGAACGTGATGGACGCAGTGGTGCGCGGTGAGCGCCTCATCCGTGTGGATGGCTAACGTGGTCCGAGCACTTGCCCTGAAAGTCCGGCACGGGCCGGACCGCGCTCTGCACGAGCGTCGGCGGCGTGCGGCGCAGCGACAGCTGGCGGGTGCCGGCCGGCCACGATCCGTGCTCATTCTCTGTCACGGCAACGTGTGCCGGAGCCCGTTCGCGGCCGCGCTCGTCGAGCGCGAGGTGGCAGAACTTGGCGACCCACGCGTCGAAGTGACGTCGGCGGGATTCGTCGGACCCGACCGTGCATCGCCGGACAATGGCCTGCTCGCCGCGCAATCGTTCGGAATCGACATGTCCGGACATGTATCTGCGCTCGTCACGCCAGAGCGCGTTCGGGCAAGCGATGTCGTCGTCGTCATGTCGTCAGCGCAGAAGAGACAAGTGTCTTCCCTCTTTCCACAACGCCGGGGGCTGGTCCTCGTGCTGGGCGACCTCGATCCACTGCCGATCGCCAAGCGCACCATCCTCGATCCGTGGAATGGCGATGTGGCAATGTTCGCGGAGAGTTATGTGCGTATCGCCCGCTGCACGACCGAGCTCGTGAAGGCCTTCGCAGGCCAGCATGCCGGCTAGCGCGGCCGCATCGCGCGACGGTCGCGTGCACGCTGCCGCGGCTGCGCAACGCGTTCACCACCATTTCACGGTCGACGTCGAGGAATCATTCCAGGTCTCGGCAATGATTCCGTTCGTAAACCGCGATACGTGGGATGCATTTCCCAGCCGCGTGGCGCGCGGGGTCGATATCCTGCTCGAACTTCTGAGCGCCCAGGACGCGCACGGAACGTTCTTCGTGCTCGGATGGATCGGCGAACGGCATCGCGAGCTCGTACGCCGTATCGCTGACCAGGGCCATGAGATCGCCTCACATGGCTGGGGGCACGAGCGTGTCACCGAACTCACGCCAGCCGAATTTCGCGAGTCCGTGCGCAGCTCGAAGTCCCTCCTCGAGGACATCGCGGGCGCGCCGGTGCTCGGCTATCGGGCGCCGAGCTTCTCGATCGTGCGGGGTGGCGAGTGGGCGCTTGATGTGCTCCTCGAGGAGGGATACGTCTATGATTCCAGTCTGTATCCGGTGAAGCGCGCGGGGTATGGATACGCGGGTGGCGGACGCGACCCGTACCGGGTGCCGCGCAGCGGCGGAACGCTGCGAGAATTTCCGCCGGCAACTCGACAGATCGCGTCACAAATCCTTCCTGCCGGCGGTGGCGCGTACTTCCGGCACCTGCCATATGCGCTGGTCAGCTCCGCATTGACGGAGGCAGAGCGCCGAGGAGCGCCCGCGACGTTCTACATCCATCCGTGGGAGCTCGATCCGGAGCAGCCACGTATTGATGTTCCATTCCTTACGAGAATGCGCCACTACGGCGGCATGACACGCACCATCCCGCGCTTGCGAAAGATGCTCGAGTCATTTCGCTTCCAGGCGATTGCCACCACAATCGAGAAGGAAGCTGGACTCGTCGGCGGTTGATGACCCTCTCGACCATCGTCATTCAGGAAGAGACGGACCTCGCGCGCTGGAACGCATTCGTTGATTCGTGCGCCGAGAGTACGTTCTGTCATCAGGGCGGGTGGCGCGCGATCATGCGCGACGTCCTGGGCCACCAGTGTTCGTACCTGTCAGCGACGGACGATAGCGGGATCCGCGGCGTGCTGCCACTCGTTCGGGTCAAGAGCCCCCTTGGCCACTACCTGATCTCCGTGCCGTTCCTGAACGACGGCGGGCCGATCGGCGATGAGAGCGCGAAGGCGGCGCTGGTGGAGTATGCTCTCGCCGAGGCGAAGCGATCCGGTGCGGGACTTCTCGAGCTTCGCAGCCGTACGCCGCTAAGCGGACCGCTTGCGTCGTCGTTCAGGAAAGTCGGCGTTCATCTGCTGCTGCCTGCGACGACCGTCGAGCTGTGGGAGAAGACGTTCAAGGCCAAATTGCGAAGCCAGGTCAGGCGTCCCGCAAAGGAGGGAATGACCGCGCGCTCCGGTATGCAGGAGCTCGACGCGTTCTATCGGGTGTTCTCGCGCAACATGCGCGACCTTGGTACGCCTGTGTTGCCGCGCGCGTTCTTCGAGCGTGTCGGGGCGGAGTTCGGGGACCGCGCAATGTTCACTGCCGTCTACTCCAGTGCGGGCGTGCCTGTTGCTGCGTCGTGCTGCCTGATCTGGCGCGATGAGATGGAAGTGACGTGGGCTTCGTCGCTGCGGGAGTTCAATCATCAGTCGCCCAACATGCTGCTGTATGCGACGATGATGGAGCTCGCGATTGCGCGCGGCATTCGGCTGTTCAACTTCGGGCGCTCGAGTCCCGGCGCCGCGACGCACAAGTTCAAGCTTCAATGGGGTGGACAGGACGTGTCCCTGCCGTGGGCGTACTGGTCGCGGCGCGAACTGAGCGGCACCCCGTCGGGCGACAGCCCCGCGTTCCAGCTGGCCATCAAGGTGTGGCAGCGGCTACCGCTCGCGGTCGCGAACCGGCTGGGACCCTACATATCGCGGGCGTTTCCATGAGAGAGGCTCTCTCGCGGCGGGCATGAAGATACGCCATCAGCTCGCGGTGTACTCTCCGGTTCCGGCGTCTGCCATCATCGCGAGTGCGTTGGCCTCTTTCGGCCGAGGGGATGACAGAAGGCCAACAGCGGTTCGGGTTCTGAGAGAATTATTTGTGGCGGACAGCTGCGCGCTGTGTGACAGCGGCACGCACGCCCTGCAGCTCGCCATCGAGACTGCCCGCAAGCTCGTTGGAGCGCATGCGCGCATTGCCATTCCCGCATTCACCTGCTTCGACGTCGCCACCGCTGCGATCGCCGCAGGCGGCGAGGTAAGTCTTTACGACATCGATCCGGGTTCGCTCGGCCCCGACATGGGGTCGCTCGAGGCAGCGTTGCTGGCGGGGGCGAAGGTGGTGGTGGTTGCGGCGCTCTACGGACTCCCACTGCACTGGGAGGCGCTCGAATCGCTGGCTCGCGAGTACGGTGCCATTCTGATCGAGGATGCAGCACAGGGGCATGGCGCCAGCCTGAACGGGCGTGCTGTCGGATCGTTCGGGCAAATCACCACTCTGAGCTTCGGACGTGGAAAAGGGTGGACGAGCGGAGGGGGCGGCGCGCTGCTGCTGCGCGGAGCGTCAGTCGCGGCAAACATTCCCGATACACCTTCGTTGAAGCGAGAGATCATCGGTGTCGCCGGGCTGATCACGCAAGCCGTGCTGGGCCGACCGTGGCTGTATGGCATTCCGCGCGGGATTCCTGCCCTTCATCTCGGAGAAACGACATACGTCGAGCCAACGGCTCCGTGCGGGATGAGCAGGGCCGCTGCGGCCACGCTCATGGCAACGCAGGCGGCTTCCCAGGCGGAGGCCAGTGCGCGGGCGCGTAACGCGATGTGGCTGCTGGACGCACTCTCGGGAATTGCGGGTGTGCGGACGGCCAGGGCGCCTGTGGGGGGACTTCCCGGGTATCTTCGTCTTCCCGTCATGATCGAGGGGGGAATGGAGTCGCTGCGCGACGTCCATGGCGCACGCAGGCTCGGTATCGAGGGCAGCTATCCGATTCCGCTCACGGACCTGACGCCGCTTGCGCCGGTGCTGGTGAACCGGTCGGCCGCATTTCCCGGCGCGGGCCTGCTCGCGCGCGACCTCATCACGCTCCCCACGCACTCGCACGTGAGCTCTGTCGAGTACGCACGCATCGTCGCGGCCCTGCGCGAAGCGACGAGCAAGTGTCCATCATGAAACAGTGACGAAATAACGTTTCGTTACTCCCCAGTTCGTCATTCCCGCGTTCGCGGGAATGACGAGTGTCACGATGAGTCTCTCTGACGACTCACGCTTGCGTATACGTCGTCATAGCGCGCGACGAAGGGAGCGACCGTGAATGCACCGAGACGCTCCCTTGCGCGCTCGGCACGCGTCGAGGCGGTCGTCGCCTCATCGTGGATGGATCGAATGGCGACGGCGAGCGCCCCTGCATCTTCGGGGGGCACGAGGATGGCTTCTCGCACGGATACCACGTCAGGAATTCCGCCCACGGCGCTGGCGACGATGGGAACCGATGTGGCCATCGCTTCGAAGAGCACGATCGGAGTACCCTCGGTGCGGGAGGACATCACGAGCACGTCGAACGCGGGAAGGAATTGGCCGGCGCCAGCGACCACGCCACGCCACTGGATGCGGTCATCGATCGCAAGTGCTGCAGCACGCTGCTCCAGGGCGGAGCGCTCGCTTCCGTCGCCAAGCACCGTGAGGTGCCATTTCAGCCCCGAGAGGAGGGGCAGCGCCTCCAGGAGCACATCGAGCCCTTTTTCGCGGCTCACTCGACCGACCCAGCCGATGCTGAAGTGCGCCGGTGGAATACCGAGTGCCGAGCGCGCGGCTTCCTTCGAGAGGTTGTCGGTGGGAGGAGCGTACGCATTCGGGATGACGTGCACGCGTTCGGCAAGGATTCCCCCGCTGACCAGCTCTTTCCCAAGTTTCGCGGACACGGCCACGACGGCATCAAAGCGCCTGAAGGCGCGTCGCTGCATCCATTCGTACAACCGGTTCTTTCGGCTCCCTCCGGTGAAGCCGTGCACGGTGGAGACCCGCGGTGCCGTGGCGCTCGATCCAGGCAGCGACAGCAAGACATCCGAGACGTACCCGTGCGAGTGCACGACGTCAGGACGGATGCGTCGGCACAGCGACCGTAGCGCGCGCACCTGCCGGACGTAGGCACGAGGAGGCAGCGCGATGGGAATGACGTCAACACCGTCGCGCCGGAGCAGGGCGAGGATTTCGGGCTCCTCGCGATCAGCCTCGAGGAAGGCGACGACGGAAACACGATTCCCTTCAGCGCGTTGACCGGCCGCGAGTGAATGGACGACGCGTTCCAGTCCGCCGAAAGCAGCAGGGGCGATCACGTGAAGAATGTGGCGTGTCATCAGCCGGTGCCGATACCTGCAAGTCGGAGCCTCAGGCCGGAGAGCGAGAGCCCTGCGGGGACATTGTAGCGTGGCAAGGCGAAGCGATCAGCCGAGTCGATGTCCGGAATCCATCCGCCAGTGACACGAAATGCCGCCGAGTATCCGTTCTCCTCCGCGGCGACCTCCACGGCGTGTGTGGAGAGTCCGTACGGGTAGCTGAGGAGTGACAGCGCACGCGGAAAGCGCTGTGAGATCCAGTCCCTGGCCAGCGACAGTTCGAGCGCAAGTTCCTTCGGCGTCGAGGCCGAGAGGTTGGCATGCGACCAGGTGTGTGACGCGAGGTCGAGGTGGCGGTAACCCGCGGCTGCTCGCAACTGCTCGAGGCTACCGATGCGAGGCAGTCGCCCGCGGTCGCCTGACGCCGCGGGAGGAGCCCATGCGAGCACCTTCTCCTGCATGCCGCCGAGCTTCCAAAGGGCATGCTCGCGCTCATGGTCGGGCACGCCCCCGTCACCTTCCGTCGCGACCAGGTCCCACCAGGTAATGCGCTCGAGGAGCCCCGGCGTGACGAACACGGTGGCCGGAAGCCCACGCTGCTCGAGCTCCTCGACACCCGCGGTGAGGGCGCCGGCGTATGCATCATCGAACGTGATGGCGACGCGTGGCGCCGCAGCGGCCCGGCCATCGAAGATCGATGAAAGCGGTACGACCTCGTGCGTCCGTGCGATGAGATCGAGTTGTCGCGCGAATTCATGCTGTGGCAGATGCAGGCTCGCATCGCCAGTTCGCGGCGTTCCCGTAGGCACGATGTCGTGGTAGGCAAGCACGAGGACGGACGAGCGGGGCAGGATTGCCTGACGCAGCCAGGCGACGCCCGAACGAGTCAGCGCGATTTCGAGCGCGCTCTTGATATGCACGTTCATGTGATGCCCTGCCGTGCAGCCGACGTGTGAGTGCGCGCGTGACTCATTTGCCGCGGAACCAGCTGGCGCTCTCCCTCAGGAAGGGTCGCACGTCGTCGCGGGCAAACACCTCGTTGTGAACCGAGGGCGCAAAACTGGAGAGAAAGGCCCGCACGGCACCGAAGCGGGAGGGTGCATCCTTCGGCAGCGACAGCGAAGCGCGCGAACGCCGCATCCGGGCAAGGAGATGATCGACTTCGCCCCATTCCCACCGCGTGCGCACGCCGGCCGGGTAGTCGAGCACCGGCGTGACCGGAGCCTGGGTGACACAGTCGACCAGGAGGCGGGGAAAGTTCACGCCGGCGTCGATCGCGAGCTGCAGCGATCCCCAGAAGCGGCCGTTGATTTCCATGAGATATGGTGTGCCGGTCGCACTATCGATCTTGTATTCGACCATCGCGACGCCCTGCCAGCCGAATTCGCGGAGCAGCGCGACGGATTTCGCGACGAGATCGGGATCGAGCGGAATGCTCTCGCGGAGCACACTTACGCCGCCTGATGGCGGCTTTTCACGAAGGCGACGGTGTGCGAAGGCTGCCTTTACTTCGCCGTCCCAGAGCAGCAGCGAGACGGCTGTGCCGGGTCCTTCAATGCGCTGCTGGCAGAGAACCGGAAAGTCTTCGCCCGGAAAGCCAGCCACCAGGTCAGCGAGCTGCCGAGCGTCGCGCGCATAGCGGACGAAGGTCTTGGAGCGCGCCCCTTTCTCGCCCACGACGGAGCGCTGCGGCTTGAGGACCATGGGGAAGGGGCCCTTCGCGAGGGAAGGCAGGTCCGTAGCGGATTGCAGCACCTGCTGCGCCGGGACGGCGATGCCGAGTCGTTGCGCGGCCGCGAGCACTGCGCGCTTGTCGCAGATGCGATCGAAACGATCTGCGGTGGTAAAGGGGACTTCGCAGTCGAACCGGTCGCGCTCCGGAAGCACGGCGAGCAGGGCAGGCTCGGACATGGGGAGCAGTACGTGTGCGTCGTATTTCGCGACCAGGCCTCGGAGCGCCTGATTGAATTGCTCGGGTGCGACGAGCGGATCAGGAACGACGCTTTCCGAGGCGGCAAAACGCGACGCACCCGCAAGCGAGTGTGGCGCGGTGGCCGCCACGTGAACGCGATGACCGGCGCGCCCGAGCGAACGCACGGTGGCGAGGGCGGCGCGTTGGTTGGCGTCCGTGACGACAATCGAGAGCGTCATGCCATGCACGGGGGCGCGCCAACCGCCATGAACGAGCTCAATGTGTGAGAGCGGCTTCGCGGATCGCGCCACGTCCGCGGACGGGCGGCATTCGTCCGGCTCTTGCCTTTCCCTTCAATCGCTCTCGCTTCACGATCGCGTTCAGCGCGACAACGAAAGCGAGGTTGATCCAGAAGAAGGGGTAGTAGAGCACTGTCACGAAGAATCCAGAGACAAGGTACGCCCACATGGCTTCGTCGAGTGCGTAGCTCATGTGGATGACGAAACTGTCCGGCGGATCATGCCCCGCCTTTGCCAGGACTCGCGTGTTGTAGTTGATGGCGACGGTCGCCAGGATAAGAAGGATGAACACAAACAGCCCGATATATCCCAGTTCCGCCATGCACTGGATGAAGATATTGTGCGCCACCTGGATAGTGCGGACGTTTGA
Organism: Gemmatimonadales bacterium; assembly: GCA_038322445.1. Classification (GTDB taxonomy): domain Bacteria; phylum Gemmatimonadota; class Gemmatimonadetes; order Gemmatimonadales; family Gemmatimonadaceae; genus AG11. The sequence continues at coordinate 15 of JBBQFW010000042.1, read as the reverse complement.
CTCGAGGGAGGCCTC
>JBBQFW010000041.1:0-19582 GCA_038322445.1 Gemmatimonadales bacterium | reverse complement strand
TGTCGTCGGTGTTCCCGAAGCGCACCGTGCCGCTCGGCGATACGGTGCTCGAGCTGAAGGGGATCGGCTGTGGCGAGTCCGGTGTGCACGACATCAACCTCCGCGTGCGGGCGGGAGAGATCGTCGGATTGTCGGGTCTCGTTGGCGCCGGCAGATCGGAGCTGGCGCGCACGATCTTCGGCCTCACGCCGGCCGACCACGGGACAATCGCCATCCGTGGCAAGACGGTCCGCATTGGCTCGCCGGCGGATGCGATTCGCAACGGCATCGCGTACGTCCCGGAAGATCGACGTCGCCATGGGGTGGTGCTGGAGATGCCGGTAAGCGAGAACATCACCCTTGCCGCGTTGGATAATTTGTCACGCTTCGGTGCATTCGACTTCGGGCGCGAACGCACGCTCGCCACGGACTATGCGCGACGGCTCGGCGTGAAGACGGCGTCGATCCGCTCACTGGTGTCGACACTGTCGGGTGGGAACCAGCAGAAGGTGGCGTTGAGTCGGTGGCTGTTGACGAAGCCAGCGGTGCTCCTGCTCGACGAGCCGACGCAGGGCATCGACGTCGGCGCGAAGTCGGAGATTCACGAGCTCATGATGACCCTGGCTGAAGAAGGGGTGGCCATCATCATGATCTCGAGTGAGCTACCGGAGATTCTCGGCATGAGCGACCGCATCGCCGTCATGCATGGCGGCACGATCGTGAGCGAGGTCGATCGCGCGGATGCGACGCCCGAGCGCGTGCTGGCTCGTGCCCTTGGGCAGCATACGCAGGAGTTCGCGACGCTGGCGCGCGGGGGCGACGCATGAAGACGGCGGGCTTTCTTCGCCGACACGCGCGCGAACTGCCGCCTGCCACAGCGCTGCTCGTCGTCCTGCTCGGCGTGCTGGTCGTCGCGCCATCGTTCTTCAGCCTCGAAAACCTGCGCGACCTCGCGCTCAACAACGCGCCGATCCTGCCCGTCGCGCTCGGGATGACGCTCGTCATCCTCGTGGGCGAGATCGACATCTCGGTGGGCTCGCAGTTCGCCGTCTGCAGCGTCGCCGCGGGGATGCTGGCGAAGGCGGGCGTCCCGATCCTGGTGATGCCACTCATCGTGCTCGTCATCGGCGCCATGATGGGTGCGCTGAACGGCTACCTCGTGGGCATGCTCGGCTTGCCGTCGATCATCGTCACGCTCGCGATGCTGGTCGCATGGCGCGACGCGCTGCGCTGGACGACCGAAGGCGCCTGGGTGCAGGACCTGCCGGCGAACTTCCAGTGGTTCGGCCTGTCGGCGGGAACGGCGCAGGCGCTCATCATTTTCACGGCAGTTGTCGTGCTCGCGATTGCCACGTGGGCGCTGCGGCACCTGCGCATGGGCCGAAGCCTCTACGCGGTTGGCTCGGACGAGGAGGCGGCGCGACTCGCCGGCATCGACTCGAAGCGCACCATTCTCGGCGTCTTCATGCTCACCGGTGCACTCGTCGCACTCGGCGCAGTGCTCAACGTCGTCCGCTTCAATGTTGTGCCGAGCAATACGGGATTGGGACTGGAGCTGCAGGCGGTGGCGGCGGCGGTCGTCGGTGGGACCGCAATCACCGGCGGTCGTGGGTCGGTGGTTGGCACCTTCATCGGCGTGCTGCTGCTCGGGACCATTGGCACCGCGATGACGTACGTCGGCACCAGCCCGTTCTGGGCGAAGGCTATCCAGGGGTTGATCATCCTCGCCGCGCTCGTCGCGGACGCGACACTCGCGCGCATGACGCATGGCTATGCTCGCCGAGCGGCCGTTGTCGTCCGCTGAGGAACGCGCTCCCCTCGTGGAGCGGATCTTCCCGAACAACGAATGGGTGCTGCTGCTTGTCATCGCGGCGGAGTGCCTCGTGTTCGGGCTCGCAGGGCACAACTTCGCGACACTCGGCAATGCGTTCGAGATCACACGACTCGCCGTCGAGATCGGCCTGCTCGCACTTGCTCTCACGCCGATCATCGTCACGGGCGGCATCGACCTGTCTGTCGGCTCGATGATGGGGCTGGCAGCGGTCACGCTCGGCTGGTTGTGGCATGACGCCGGGCTGTCAATCCCGGCGGCCATCGGGCTGACACTCATTGTGGGAATCGCTGGCGGTGCGCTGAACGCGGCGCTCATCACGCGTCTCAAGTTTCCCCCGCTGATCGTGACGCTCGGCACGCTGTCGCTGTTTCGTGGAATTGCCGAGGGCCTCACCGGAGGCATCCAGCACTACTCGGGATTCCCGGATGGCTTCCTGGCGCTGGGGCAAGGGTATGTCGGTGGCGTGATCCCGACACAGCTCTTCATCCTCGTCGCGGCGGCGGGCGGTGGAGCGTGGTGGCTACACCGCACGAGCGTCGGCCGCGCGCTGTACGCCATCGGGCATTCAGCGGAAGGAGCGCGCTACGCGGGCATTCCTGTCTCGCGCCGACTGTTCTCGGTGTACGTGCTCTCGGGATTCGCGGCCAGCCTCGCTGCGGTGGTTTACGTTGCGCATCTTGGCCAGGCGAAGTCGGACGCCGGCACCGGCTACGAACTCATGGCGATCACGGCGGTCGTCCTTGGCGGCGCCTCGATCTTCGGCGGACGCGGCACCATCCTCGGCACCATGCTCGGTCTGTTCAGTATCGTGCTCCTGCAGAATGGCCTGCGACTCACGGGACAGCCGGCCGAGCTGTCGGGGATTCTTACAGGCGTACTTCTCGTTGGCACCATCACCGTCGACATGCTCTCCCGGCAGTCGAAGGCGCGACCGATACATTCCACCATCGCAACGGAGCAGGATGACGTGCGGAATTCACAGGTAGGCTTTCTCAGCGCGGTGATCCTCGCCGGGGCGCTGATCGTGGCCGCGAGCAACTGGATGCTCGTGAAGTCGCTGCGGGAAACGGTGGGCGGTGTGGCGCTGGCTTCAACGGCGCGGGCGGTCATACCGGGAGCGATGGTAGGCGCGCAGCTGAGGGGAGTGCAGCCTGGTGCCCACAAGCTTGTCGTCGCGATGATGCCGAAGGCCAAGGGAGATCCCTATTTCATTTCCGCACGCAAGGGCGCCGACTCGGCGGCAGCGGCGCTCGGCGTCGAACTGCTGTGGGATGGTCCGACCGACCTCGACCCCGCGAAGCAGAATGAAGTCGTGGAAGCCTGGATCACGCGTGGTGTCGACGCGATTGCCGTGAGCGTGGAGAACAAGGAGGCCATTTCCACCGTCCTCCGGAAGGCACGCTCGAAGGGCATCAAGGTCGTCACGTGGGATGCGGACGCCGAGAAGGACGCGCGCGACTATTTCGTGAATCAGGCGACGCCGCAGGGCATCGGGTACACGCTGATGGACGAAGCAGCGCGGATCATGGGCGGCAAGGGCGAGTTCGCCATCATTACCGCCAGCCTGAGCGCGGCAAACCAGAACGAATGGATCAGGTACATCAAGGAACGGCTCGCCGCGAAGTATCCGGGCATCACGCTCGTTGCGATCCAGCCAAGCGAAGGCGATCGCGATCGTGCCTTCTCGGAAACGCAGACCGTGCTGAAGGTGCATCCGAAGGTGAAGCTCATCATGGCGGTCGCGGCGCCGGCGGTGCCGGGCGCGGCGGAAGCGGTGAAGCAGTCCGGACGCACCGATGTGAAGGTGACGGGACTCTCGCTGCCGAACATGAGCCGGCCATACATCAAGTCAGGGATCATCGAGAGCATCGTGCTGTGGAACACGATGGACCTCGGCGCACTGGCCGTTCGCACCGCGGAGGCGCTCTCCACTGGCGAGCTCAAGGCCGGCGCGACGACACTCGATGCTGGTAAGCTCGGCAAGTTCGACGTGGAGGGAGACGAAGTACGACTCGGTAAGCCCTTCATATTCAACAAGTCGAACATCGACCGTTTCAATTTCTAATGAAGACTGCTCTGTTCGTCCCGTGCTACGTGGACCAGTTCTATCCACGGGTCGCTATCGCTGCGCTCACGGTACTCGAGCGGCTTGGCGTGAATGTCGACGTCCCCGAGGGCGCGGCGTGCTGTGGCCAGCCGTCGGCGAATGCGGGGTACGCGCGCCAGGGGCGCTCCACGCTCGAGCGATTCGTGGACGTCTATGCGGACTACGAGAAGATCATCGTGCTCTCGGGGAGTTGTGCCGTGCACGTGCGACTGCATGCCGGCGAGATCATCGCGCATGATAGGCTGGCGGAGACGGCCGGCATACGCGTCGCGCGGCGCACCACCGAATTCTGCGCATTCCTCCATGACGATGTCGGCGTAGCGGCGCTCGCGGGCCTCGGTGCCCGCTTCGAGGAGCGCGTGGCCGTTCACATCGGATGTCACGGACTGCGTGGACTCGGGCTGGCGGCGCCGAGCGAGCTGCAGATCAAGCCGTTCGACAAGGTCTGCGCGATTCTGAGTAGCGTCGGCGGCATCGAGCTGGCGGAGCTCTCGCGGCCTGACGAATGCTGCGGCTTTGGGGGAACGTTCTCGGTTGGGGAGCCGGACGTCTCGACGAAGATGGGCCGCGATCGATTGCGTGACTATCGAACGCACGCTGCGACCGCGGTGGTGTCGCCCGACATGTCCTGCCTCATGCACCTCGATGGCCTCGCCCGACGCGAGCGACTCGGTGTCCCGATGTATCATGTCGCGGAAGTGCTCGCGGGCACGGCGGGGAAGGCATGAGCAAGCGCGCCTTCGAGCTACCCGTGCTGGGACAATCGGCGCCGGTGGATCATGCTGGGGCGGCCGCCGTCTTCAACGCCGACGTCGCGCGCACCGATTGGCATGATGAGTCACTCTGGTTCGTGCGCGAGAAGCGCGATCGCGCGGCGGCGCTCGTGTCAGACTGGGAGGAGCTACGCGAGCGTGCCTCGGCGATCAAGGAGCATGCGCTCACTCATCTCGACGAATATCTCACGCAGTTCGAGGCGAGCGCGATCGCGAACGGCATGCATGTGCACTGGGCGCTCGACGCGGACGAGCATAATCGCATCGTGCATGGAATCCTCGAGCAGGCTGGCGCGCACAAGCTGGTGAAGAGCAAGTCGATGCTCACCGAGGAGTGCGGACTCAATCCGTACCTCGAGGCGCGCGGCATCGACGTCGTCGATTCCGACCTCGGCGAACGCATCGTGCAGCTTCGGAAGGAAGGACCAAGCCACATCGTGCTGCCGGCGATCCACCTCAAGCGCGGCGAGGTGGGCGAGACCTTTCATGAGTTTCTGGGCACGCCGTTGGGCATGGACGATCCCATCGCACTCACGCGGGCCGCGCGCGAACACCTGCGCGGGAAGTTCCTCGCTGCCGATGCGACGCTCACGGGCATGAACTTCGCCGTCGCCGAGAGTGGCGGCTTCGTGGTGTGCACGAACGAGGGCAATGCGGACCTCGGCATGGCTCTCGCGCCGATTCACATTGCGTCCGTGGGGATCGAGAAGGTGATCCCGCGGCTCGAGGACCTACCGGTATTCCTGCGGCTGCTCGCGCGGAGTGGCACCGGCCAGGCGATCACGTCGTACACCACGCACGTGCATGGCCCGAGAGACGGCCAGGCGCTGCATGTCATTCTCGTGGACAACGGTCGCACGAAGCAGCTCGCGCGCGAGGAATTCTGGGGCTCGCTCAAGTGCATTCGTTGCGGCGCATGTATGAATACGTGTCCGGTGTATCGACGTTCGGGAGGGCACAGTTACGGATCCACGGTGCCGGGGCCGATCGGCTCCGTCCTCACGCCCGGGCTGGACCTCGAGCGCTACGCGTCGCTCCCGTTCGCGTCCACACTTTGCGGCTCGTGCACCGCGGTGTGTCCGGTGAAGATCGACCTCGACGGACAGCTCTTTCGCTGGCGACAGCATGTAACCGAGCGGGGATATTCTTCGAGCACGAAGGGCTTGGCCATCAGGACGTCCGTGCTCCTGTTCGATCGCCCGCGACTTTTCCGCGCCGTCGGCGCGCTCGCGCGGCTTGGACAGCGCATCATGCCGCGCGCCGTCGTGCGCTTCGCCTCCGGTGTTTGGGGACGAACGCGCGAAGCGCCTGTGCCCCCGCGTGAAAGCTTTCGCACGTGGTATCGGCGCGAACGTCCGGATGGAAGGCGAGGCGTTCGGTGACCACTCGCGATACGATCCTGCGCGCGGTGCGCGCGGCGCTGCCTCCTGCAGTGGCAGCGCCGACCGAGTACCAGCGCAACGAGCCACCGGTGAGCAGTGCCGATCTCCTCACGCGGTTCACCCAGGCGTCCGTTGCCTCGGGCGCGCTCGTGCTCACGTGCCATGGCGATCCCGCGCCGCACGCCATGCACGCTGCCGGCAGTGCACGCGAGGTGCTGTCGCTCCTGCCAGGCATCGCATCCACCGTCGCGACGGGCACGGATCGCCGCGCGCTCGTCTCGCTCGAGCTCTTCGTCTGCACCTCACCGGTTGGTGTGGCCGAGAATGGCGCACTCTGGTTTGCGACGCCGGACCCATGTCATCGCGCGGCGCTCTTCCTGGCCGAGCGTGTCGTCATCGTCGTGTCGGCGAGCACGATCGTGCGTGACATGCACGACGCCTACCGGGCGATCGACGTTCGCGCGACGTCGTTCGGCACGTTCGTCGCCGGACCGTCGAAGACCGCGGACATCGAGCAGGCGCTCGTGATTGGCGCGCATGGTCCGAAGGAGCTCACCGTGATCATCCGTGAGACGTAGTACCTGATGCCGCGCCCCAAGTCTCCGCCCGACCACTACCTGCTCGGCAAGGTGAGCGCGCTGTACTACCTGCGCGATCAGACGCAGCAGGCGATCGCCGAACGGTTGAGCCTTTCGCGGCCGACGGTGTCGCGACTACTGCGTGAGGCGCGCGATCTCGGCTATGTGCAGATTACGGTGACGTCGCCGCGCGGAGTGCACCTCGAGCTGGAAGCGCGCCTCGAGGATGCGTTCGGCCTCCAGTCCGTGTTGGTCGTTGACTGGGATGCTGGGCAGGACATCGCGATACTGCGCGAACAGCTCGGCGCTGCCGCCGCACAGTATCTCGCGCGAACGATCACCACTGGCGAGACGATCGGCATGGCGTGGGGCGCGACGCTCAGCGCGATGGTGGACGCCATGGTCCCCATGCCCACCACCGCTACGCGCGTCGTGCAGATACTCGGTGGGTTGGGGCCGCCCGACGCCGCGGAGAATGGCGGTGAGCTCGTGCGTCGCCTCGCTCAACTGCTCGACGCGCAGGCCGTCCTGCTTCCCGCACCCGGCGTCGTGGCGACACCCGCCGTGCGCGACGTGCTCAGCCAGGATCCGCACGTGCGCGCCGCGCTCGACGAGCTCGATTCGCTCGACACGGTGTTCGTCGGACTCGGATCGTTGACGTCGAACGCGGTGCTGAACGACGGGCATTCCTTCTCGAAGCAGGCACGCAAGGAGCTGCGCTCGGGCCACGCGGTCGGTGACATCGCCCTTCGCTTCTTCAATGCCCAGGGACGCGCAGTGCAAACCGCGCTCGACGACCGCATCCTCGGCATCACGACCGGCCAGCTCCGGAAGGTGCGGCGTGTTGTCGCCGTTGCGGGAGGTAGCGACAAGACGGATGCCATCGCCGCGGGATTGAAGACGGCGCTCGTGCACACCCTCATCACCGATCGCGCGACAGCCGAAGTCCTGCTCGTGCGCGAGCGCTGACCGCATGATCGACCGTCGGCTTTTTCTGCAGGCCGCAGGCGTGCAGCTCGCGGGAGCTGCAGTTGTGCCCGCGCTCTTTCGGCCTGCTGATCGCCGGATGGAGTGTGCGTGAGGAAGACCTTCGTGGATTGCCCTGACTGAATGACCGAGGATCGGGAGACCATGCCTGATGAAATAGGACGACGGGAATTCCTGAAGCGCGGCACCGCCGCTGGTGTGGTCGTGGGCACGGGTCTGCCGCTCGCCTCCGTGTTCGCCGCCGACATTCGTCATTCCTGCGAAAGCGGGAATCCATTGTCCGCCGGTCCCGACTCACCCACCGACCTCGCTGCACGTCGACTCGACAGCAAGGAATTCTGCCTTTCCGAGTACGACGCCCTCAATCCGGCGCTCTCCTTTTCCGCGACGACTCCCGCTGCCGCACAGCAGTGGCAACTGACCGCGCGGCGTAAACTGATCGAGCGCATGGGCGGCTTTCCAGCAACGCGCGCTCCATTGAACGCCGAGATCATCGAGACGAAGGACTTCGGCTCCTACACCCGCGAGAAGATTCTCTTCGACACCCGGCGCAACCTCACCGCGCTCGGCTACCTCCTCGTGCCGAAGTCTCCGGCCGGCGCGAAGCTGCCGACCGTCGTCTGCTTCTCCGGACACGGCAAGGGCCTCGCCGACATCCTCGGCATGAACGACGACGGCACCCAGCACACCGAACGGAATGTGCCGTACGCGAAGGAGTACGCATTGCAATGCGTCGAACATGGATACGTCACCTTCGCGGTCGAGCAACTCGGCATCGGTGCACGTCGCGATGATGCCGCACGAAAGACCGGCCCTGCGCAGGACTCGTGTCGTCCCGCCGCCTGTGCCGCAGTGCTGCTCGGGCAGACCATGGCAGCGTGGCGCACGTGGGATGCGATGCGCGCGATCGACTATCTCGAGACCCGTCCCGAAGTCGACCCCACGCGCATCGCGACGATGGGTGCGTCGGGCGGAGGCACGACGTCGCTCTTCACCGGCGCGATCGACGAGCGCGTGAAGCTCGCCATGGTGAGCGCGTACTTCAACACGTTTCGCGACAGCATCGTCAGCATCTCGCACTGCCCCGACAACTATGTGCCCGGCCTGCTGAACGACATGGAGATGTACGACATCGCCGGTCTCGTGGCGCCGAGGTGTCTTTTCGTCGAGTCCGGCCGCAACGACCGCATCTTCCCCATTGCCGCCAGTCAGGTCGCCGCGGCGAAGGCAAAGGCGATCTATGCCGGCTTCGACGTCCCCGATCGTTTCGGTTATGCGGTCCACGAAGGCGCACATGAATTCAATGGCGTCGCCGCTTTCGCGTTCATGCGGCAGTGGCTCTAGTTCGTGCCCATGCGGAACAACGGATCAGGTAAGGAACGTCTTGCATGTGTTCGTCATCCCCGCGACAGCGGGGATCCATTTCTGGACTTGGTGCAACATGGATTCCCGCTTTCGCGGGCATGACGAACGAACCCGCAATTCGCCGTTCGGAATGGACTGGCACCATACACTTCCGCTTGGCGAAACCTGTGAGCCAATCATGAACCGCATCCGTTCGACTACATGCCTCGTGCTCGCGGTGCTCATCGCGATGCCACCCGCAACAGCGCAGCAGCGCCAGACGACCTCGGCGCCGCTTGCATGGCCCGAGCTCACGCGCGACAACAAGCCATGGACCCGATGGTGGTGGCTCGGCAGCGCGGTAAACAAGCCCGACCTCACCACACAGATCGACGAGCTCGCGAAGGCGGGATTCGGCGGCGTCGAGATCACCGTCATCTACGGCGCGAAGGGTGCCGACTCGGCGTATATCCCGTATCTCACGCCGAAGTGGGTCGACATGATCGCCCACACCGCCAGCGAGGCGCACAAGCACGGCATGGGTGTCGACCTTCCGCAGGGCTCCGGGTGGCGCACGGGAGGACCATCCGTCCAACCCGCCGACGTGAATGCCTCGCTTGCGATCAGGGTCGACAGCATTGCCGCGGGCGCAACGTGGACGGCCGACCTCACGGGCCATCGCGTGAACGCCATCTCGGCCTTCTCCGCCGACGGACAGCGCGTGGCGATTCCCGTGTCGACGCCTGCCGGCGTCACGACGTGGACGGCCCCGCCAGGAAGATGGACCATCTACGTCGCCGAGACACGCTTCTCGGGCGATAACGTGAAGCGTCCGGCACCGGGTGGCGAAGGTCCGTCGCTCGACCCGTTCTCCGCGATTGCCACGGCGAACTACCTCGCGATGTTCGAGCAGCGCATGGCCTCGCTGCCGCGTGGCGCCATCCGCTCGTACTTCCACGACTCCTTCGAGTACACGGGCGACGGTTCGATCGGGCTGTTCGACTACTTCCGCCAGCACCACGGCTACGACCTCGCCACCGAGTTGCCGGCACTCACCGGTCGTGGCGACGTCGATCACGTCGCGCGGGTGCAGTCCGACTATCGCGAGACACTCAGCGACATGCTCCGCGAGAACTTCGTCGAGCAGCTCACGCGCTGGTCGCACGCGCACGGCGCACTCATGCGCGAACAGGCGCACGGCTCGCCCGGCAACCTGCTCGACCTCTATGCCGCCGCCGACATTCCGGAGACAGAGATCTTCGGCGTCCTCGGCGGACCGGACGGCGATCCACTCATCAACAAGTTCGCGTCGTCGGCAGCGCACGTCAGCGGACGTTCGCTCGCGTCGGCGGAGTCGTTCACCTGGCTGGGTGAGCACTTTTCCGGAACATTGAGCGAGATCAAGCAAGCCGCTGACCGCATGTTCGTTGCCGGGATCAATCATCTCATCTACCACGGCACTGCCTACTCGCCAGCGAACGTCGCGTGGCCCGGGTGGGAGTTCTATGCGTCGACCGAATTCAATTCGCGCAATGCCTTCTGGCGCGACCTCCCTGCCTTCAATCGGTACGTCGCGCGCGTGCAATCCTTCATGCAGGCCGGCGAGCCCGACAACGACGTCCTGCTCTACTGGCCCATCTGGGACAGCTGGCACGCCGTGAGCAAGTCGCGGATGGATTTCCGCGTCCACAATCCGCTCTGGTTCCACGACAAGCCATTTGGAAAGCTCGCGCGCACGCTGCACGAGTCGGGTGTGGGTGTCGACTACGTCTCCGATCGCCAGCTCACGAAGGACATATCCGTGGTGAATGGACGCGTGCGTGCACCCGGCGCTGGCTATTCGGCGATCGTGGTTCCGCATACGGAGCACATGCCGACGGCGACCCTCGCGCGACTCATCGCGCTGGCGAAGGACGGCGCAACCGTCATCCTCGTCGGCGGCCTGCCGTCTGACGTGCCCGGTTTTGGACAACTGACGGAGCGGCGCGCGCAACTCGCCGCATCGGGGAGTGAGATCGCGTGGAGCGCGACAAGGGACGGCATGCGGACCGCGACAGTCGGCAAGGGTCGCATGCTCACGGGCGATGAGATCGAACCGCTCCTCGCTTCAGCGGGTGTCCACCGCGATCACCTGGGGGAGCAGCCCGAGCTGCAGGTCACTCGTCGTACCACGTCCGGCAGTCGCGGCACCGAACGTCAGTACTTCGCGCTCGCCTCGCGGCGCATCGATCGCTGGGTGCCGTTGACGGGAAAGCCATTGGGCGTCAGCATCATGGATCCGATGCTCGGCCGCAGCGGCGTGGCGAAACTGCGCGCTGTAAAGGGGCAGACGGAGATGTACGTCCAGCTCGACTCGGGCCAGTCGCTGATGCTGCGCACGTTCGGCACGAAGGTCCGCGGCGCAGCGTGGCCGTACGCGCAGCCGCAGGGCAATCCTGTTGCGCTCAGTGGACGGTGGGCGGTGTCGTTCGTCGACGGCGGCCCCGTGCTGCCGCACGCCTTCATGTCTGAGTCGCTCGTCGCATGGACTGGTCGCGGCGACGCCGACGCCGACCGCTTCGCGGGCACGGCGCGCTACGTCCTCACCTTCGACGCACCCGACGCTGCGACGCGCCATGTCCTCGCGCTCGGCCGAGTCGCCGAGAGCGCGCGAGTGCAGCTGAACGGCCGCGAACTCGGGGTATTGTTCGCGAATCCGTTCACGCTGGAGACCGGACCACTGCGCCGCACGGGCAACGTGCTCGAGGTGGACGTGACGAACCTCTCGGCCAATCGAATCCGCGATCTCGACCAGCGCGGTGTGCAGTGGCGGAACTTCAAGGACATCAACTTCGTCAATATCGACTACAAGGCATTCGATGCGTCGAAGTGGCCGGTTCGTATATCGGGGCTGATCGGACCGGTAACGCTTCAGCCGCTCCAATAGCGTCGGTCCGTCGCGCGACGGCGGGAATGCATGTGTGGTTCGTCATGCCCGCGGCTGCAACCATGATTGGTTGATCATTCCCATGCATGCGGCAATGCATGTGTGGCTCGTCATGGCCGCGCGCGCGGGATTCCGCGTCAGCAGCGCTCGTCAATCGCGCGAATGCGGACACTCAGGGCGTCCGCCACTCCAGTCGGCGCAACTCCGCCACCGCTCCCTGTCCAGTCTGATCCGTATCCTGCATGACCCCGACGGCGGTGATCGGCGGCGGATCCCGATGCCATATGCGGCGGTAATCGGCGAATGGATCGACGCTGTGGTCCCGCCAGACGCGCAGCGCATCGGCACCATCGACGCGTATCACGTGCATCTTGTCGCTCTCATGGCTCGCTTGCGAAAAGTCGCGCGGCTCCGCATTGCCGAAGGTGTAGAAGATGATGCGCCCCGCGCGGTTGAATATCCCGGGCTTCCCGAACACGACGTAGACGCGCACGGGGGAATCATCGGTCTCCTTCGCGCGCAGATCCGCGGCCGGCGGTGCCTCGACCACACGCCACGACCAGTCGAGTGACCCGGGCGATTCGGCCAACTCCGGCGACAGCTCGCGATAGAACCACGCCGCGCGCCCCATTCCCGATATCCGGAAAACGGGGCCGCCCTCCGTCCGAAGCACCTCGGTGATGGGCGCCGTCTGCCCGCGAACCATTCGAACGTTCCACCCCGGCGGAACGCCCGCACCCGGCGGCGCGGCACCCAGACCGAGAAAGTCGAGCGATCCCACGAACTGCACCACGGCCATCAGTAGCGCGAGCCAGGTCACCATTTCAGCCTCCGGAATTCATCCTGCCACCGCTCCGGCGCAAAGACCGCTCCCGCGATGCCCCCGACGATCGCGCCCCGGAGAAATCCTGCCGCGAAACCAACAGCCGCGCTGAGGCCGGTCACTTCGTCGTGGCCGCCCTGTATACCATTGATGATTCCGCCAACGACACCGCCCAAAAACAGCCCGCCCACTCCCCAACTGAGACGGTTCCTGCCACGGCTGATTTCCAGCTGCGAGATGCCCTCGGTGGCAATCCGCTGCTGGGCGGGGTTGCCGGACTGCGTCACGGTCAGCACATCGCCGCTGTAGCCAACCACCGCCGCGGTCATGCGCTCGACAGGCGGTGCGCTCACGCGAACCCACGTGCCGGCGGTCAAGAGGTCGGCGGCGCGCTGCGCGTCGGCGATCGAGGGGCCAAGCACGGCGGCAACAGCGGCACAAATGAATACGAGGCGACGCATGATCCTGGCGGTGAAGTGACGTGACCAGCATGCAAGCAGAATTCAGGCTACACCGTGAAGTGCCCTCTTGCAGCCGTTGGCGCGTTCAGTGCACCCTGCGACCGGGCATCTCGCGCACTCCGAGTCCCCCCAGAATCGAAGCGCACGCGAGAGATCCAGCGGCATGACGGAACTTTCCCGCCCATCCTCGGCGCTCGCGGTCCCCACGCTCGCGCACCAGCTCCACACACCGACGGGATCGCACGAGGCGCGTTGAGTGCCGCATGCGCCGTCGTGCTCATCGTCGTCTTCATGGCGAGCATTCCCTTCTCGCTGCACGGTGATAAGCCAGCCGGGATCCCGCCCAAATCACCGGCTGGGCCTCCGCCGGAGAAGACCGAGGCGGCCCGTGCCCGATGGCCGATGTCGCTGGCGATCACCTTGCTGTCGGTGGCAGGTATCGCGGCGGCGTTCGCGTCGGAGTGGTTCGTGGACGCAATGCTCCCGACGACGCATGCCCTCGGCATCAGCGAGGCCTTCACGGGATTCGTGATGGTCGCGATCGCGGGCAACGCGGTGGAGAACGTCGTCGCCATCCAGCTCGCGGCGAAGAACAAGCCCGACTTCGCGCTCAGCGTCGTGCTCAACAGCTCGTTGCAGGTGGCGCTGCTGTTGCCCCCAGTCCTGGTGCTCGCGTCGTTCTTCGTCGGGCCCACGCCGCTCACGCTGATGCTTTCTCCGCTCCTTGTCACGGCGCTCGCGTTGGCGACGATCGTCACTGCGTTCGTGACGGTGGACGGTGAGAGCATCTGGGCCGAGGGCGTGGCACTGATCGGGCTGTACTGCATCATCGCGGCGGCTTGCTGGTGGGGGTGATGCCGTGATGGACGTGCTTGTGACGGTGGAAGAGGAAATCGAGCGTGGGCCGATTCGCTCGACGCGGCGTGACGGCGAGCGAGTCGCCAGATTGAAGTCGCTACCCACCTCACCAGGACCGTCGTGACCGCGCCACTCCCCGACGCACTCTTCGTCGCATTCCAGCAGGCTGTCATCGGCCGGTATTCGCTCGAGCGGGAGCTCGGTCGGGGCGGCATGGGCGTCGTCTACCTCGCGCGCGAAGTGCGACTCGACCGCCAGGTCGCGATCAAGCTGCTGCCCCCGGACTTCTCCGAAAACCCAACGTTGCGCGAGCGCTTCATGCGCGAGGCCCGCACCGCGGCGCGGTTGTCGCATCCTTACATTGTGCCGATTCACGCCGTCGAGGACATCGGCGGCTTCGTCTTCATCGTGATGGCGTACGTCGACGGCGGCACCCTCGCGGAGCGGGTCATGGCGCGCGGCCCGCTCCCGCCCGCCGACGTCACCCGCATCATGCGCGAGGTCGCGTGGGCGCTCGCCTACGCGCACGCGCAAGGCGTGGTGCACCGCGACATCAAGCCCGCGAACATCCTGCTGGACGGCACCGGACGCGCCATGGTGGCCGACTTCGGCATCGCACGCCTTGACGCCTCCGCGGGCGACACGGGCGTCGGCATGGTGCTCGGCACCCCCGAATTCATGAGCCCCGAGCAGGCATCCGCCGAGGAGCTCGATGGACGCAGCGATCTCTATGCACTCGGGATCGTTGCGTACTACGCCCTCACTGGAACACTTCCGTTCACGGGGTCGGCGCATGCGGTCCTCGCACAGCACCTTACGCAGCCCGCCGCGCCGTCGAGTTCACTCGCGCGTGGCGCGCCTCGCTCGCTGACGGACGCCATCGACCGCTGCCTCGAGAAGGTGCCCGACGCACGCTTTGCGACAGGCGAGGCACTCGCCGACGCGCTCGAGGCGGCGCGGGACAAGGCGATGGAGGTGCCGGTGCCTGTCCGTGTATTCCTCGACCGTCGGCGTATGGTGGCGTCGATATTTCCCCTCGTGTTTGCGGCAGGGAACGGGATCGGGCTCGTTGTCAGACTCGTCGCGCACGGGCACGCGTGGGCCGCTCCGCTCGTCGCAGCTATTGGCGTAGTCGTGGGGCTCGGCGGCCCCCTCGCCATCATCCTTTACCGGCTGCGCCGACTGCTCGCACGCGGCTATGGGCGGGAGGACATCCTCGTCGGCCTGCGGCGCGCGTTCGATCGTCGCCGCGAGGAGTTCCTGTACGAGTTCGGTGTGGAGCCCACACTGCGCGAGAAGGTGTTCGGCGCCGTCAGCAAGGTCGGGCTGGGCGGGGGCGCCATTGCGCTCGCGTCACTGCTCGTGATGCACGGCGGGCCGACTCCCGCGCTTGCGGCCGGCGGGTTCGCTGGCGTTTACGTGGGCGCGATTGCCACGGTGTTCAGCCGCAAGTGGATCCGGCTGCGTCGCGGCACGTCGTCCATGTGGTCGAGTATATGGTCCGGCCCCGTGGGGACGAGGCTCATCGCGATGGCGGGATTCAGGCTGGGGCGCCGGGCCGTCCCGGCGGACCGCCCCACCGAGCTCGCGATTGCAATGTCGGCCGAGTCGATCTTCATCACGCTGCCGCGTGCACTCCGAGACCAGCTCGGCGACGTGCCCGCACTGCTGCACGAACTCGAAGGGCAGGCCCGGCTCGCGCGCGCCCGCATCGAGGAGGTCGACGCCTCCATCGCTGAAGTGCAGCGTGGACGAGGGGCGAGCGTCGCCGGCACTGCAACGCGACACGATGCACTTGTCGCCGACCTCGGCGCGCAGCGCAGCGTGGCGGATGCACGGCTCGGTGAGCTCGTCACCGCGCTGGAGAACGTGCGACTCGACCTCCTGCGACTGCGTTCAGGCGGCGGCACCGTCGAGGGCATCACGCGCGACATCGAAGCGGCGCGCCGAGTGGGCGAGGAAGCCGACCGTCTGATCGCAGGCGCAAGTGCGGTGGAGGCGCTGCTTCAGCGCGTCACGCCGTTGCCGAGCACGGAGACGTAGCAAGGACGCGGCTACCTGGTGAGCGTCCTGAAACGGGGCTTTGACGTTCGTTCGTCATTCCCGCGCACGCGGGAATCCCTGTTCACAAGGCCCAAATGGATTCCCGCTTTCGCGGGCATGACGAGTTTCAGGATGGGGACTACCTGGCCTCGCGCCGCACCTTGGCTTTCCGCACTCGATAGCGCGTACCATCCTCGCTCGGCATCTCGTCGAACAGGAACTGCCGCCGAATCCTGAACGGCAGCATCGGCGCGAGCGCCGCCAACAGTGCGTCCAGTGCCGGATCGTCGGGCGCCCACGGAAAGTGAAGGTGGGTCGTCATGTGCGTCGACGTCGGCGTCATCTTCACCAGCACGTGCGAGCAGGGACACTCACCGCGCTCCGCATCACCGTCGCGTGACGTTGCACTCTGGTGCGGGATGGCGGCACCACTGCTCGGATCACGCCAACGGAACGTCCGGTTGAAGAGGATCTGGGCCGGTCCGATCTCACCCACCGCTTGCTCCATTCCTGCCACGAACGTCGCGACGTCGGCCAACTCCTCGGCGGGGCGGTGCCACATTCCACCCGCCGACTTCCGACCAGGCGTCGTGAGTGCGCTGTAGCGCTCGACGATCATCGCCAGGCCCGCGTCCTCAGTCGACTCCGGCTGGTAGAGCAGCTTCACCTCGTCCGGCGGCTCGGCCACGGTGCACTGCGCGAAGAAGCGCTCGGTGGTCGCCCACGCGTTGGCGAAGGACGTCGCAGGGATCGTGGGGCCCAGGAGGTTGCGCTTGTCGGGGGCGTAGAGCGTGGCGTGCGGGAGCGGCATTCGGTCAACGTCGTCGTGGAGGAGCGGTGAAGTGTAGCTCGTCTCCATCCTGAAACTCGTCATTCCCGCGAAAGCGGGAATCCAGTGGCCCTCGTGAACATGGATTCCCGCCTTCGCGACAATGACGAAGGATGGTCTACGGCTTGGCGACTGGTGGCATCCGACTCCCAGCACTTGCCCTCAACTCGTCGAGATGATCCAGCACCGAGATTGACGGCGCCGCGCTGCCGTCGGAGTTCCACATGCCGTCGCCGTAGCGACCTTGGAAAGGCCTGCTGTGGATTCGCGCGCGCCACATGTCCCTCGAGCCCACCGTGCTCACCGCGCGACCGATCGAGCAGCAACGGCAGGTGCGTGGCGAACAATCCTTCGATCGATCTCGTGACGAGCGCGCCGAGCGGATGCCCCTCGATGAAGTCGAACATCACCTCCGGCCGGTGCTCGGCATTCGTAGCGGGGATGTACACGATCGCTCCTCGGAAACTCAATGGATTCCCGCGTTCGCGGGAATGACGAACGGCGGTTGGAACATGAATTCCCGCTTACGCGGGAATGACGAACCGGTCAGCCCGGCAACACGATCGGAGACACGCTCGACTCACGTAGGTAGCCGCCCACCACCATCGCATACTGCGCGATCGCCACCTCGGGTTCCTCGATTTCCGGATGCCACCGCTTCTCCCATTCGAAGTTGTAGAAACCGCGATACCCACTCCGCGCCAGCGCATCCACCTGGCGCCGCACGGGAACATTGCCAGTGCCAGTCAACACATAGCGACGATCGGCACCAGCCGGCACCGAATCCTTCAGGTGCGTATGACGAATGAAGCGACCCAACTCGCGCACGCTCGTCTCCGGAGACTCACCACCGACGAACGTATGATGCGCATCCCACAGCAGCGCCACGCCCGGTGAATCCGCCAGCCGCACGATCTCCAGCAACGTCGGCGAATCGACAAAGTCGCCATGTGATTCGAGCAGGACCATCACGTCGCGCAGTTGGGCATACGCCCCCAGCTCGTGCAACCCACGTGCGATGTACGCAAGCTGCGGAGCCCTCGGCGCACCCTTCACCAGCGTATTGCCAAAGACGCGCACATACGGCGTCCCCAACGCACTCGCGACATCGATGAACCGACGCGTCTCGGCCATCGCCTCCGCATACTTCACGGCGTCCTTCTCGTGCATGTTGATCGACGCGCCAAGCACCGGCACGACGAGCCCACGATCCCGCACCTCACGCCTCGTCTGCGCGATCGCCGACGGTTGGAACTCGGGCCGCTGCGACAGGTCCATCGTTTCGCGAATGCCGCGCAACTCCACTGCGGCAAAACCATGCGCGGCCGCGAAGTCCAGCGTTGGGAGCCAGTCCCACTTGGGCGTGCCGAGCGTGGAGAATCCCATCGGCAATCGCGTCGCCAACGCAGAATCACCGCTCGACGAACCCGCGCCCATCCGCATACCCGCACAGCCCGCGACAAGCGAACCAGCCGCCGCCCCAACGAACTCACGTCGATTCATCATGCGCACTCCACGAAACGCGCCTTCGCCTGCCGCACGAGCTCATCCACCGGGCGCTCCCAGATGGCCTCGTTGAAGATCTCCACCTCGATCGGTCCGCGATAGCCAGCGCGCTCGACCTCACCACGTATGCGACGCAACTCGATCACGCC
The DNA here is from genome assembly GCA_038322445.1 of Gemmatimonadales bacterium. Classification (GTDB taxonomy): domain Bacteria; phylum Gemmatimonadota; class Gemmatimonadetes; order Gemmatimonadales; family Gemmatimonadaceae; genus AG11. The sequence goes on along the minus strand of JBBQFW010000041.1, from coordinate 1,003 downwards.
ATCGCCCATCATCCCGCGATTCATCAACACGTTCTTCACCGGCACGAGCCAGTCATTCACATGATACCCGGCGATGCGATCGCCGAGCGCCGCAATCTCCTCGGCGCGCTCGGGATCCCACCACACATGGTAGACGTCCACCACCACGCCGACGCTCGCCGCATCGAATTGCTCCGAGATCAGTCGCGCCTCACGCATCGTCGTGATAACGGAACGCTCCGCCGCAAACGCGGGATGCAGCGGCTCGATGCCGAGCCGCACACCGCGCTCCCGCGCATAGGGCGCAATCGCGGCGATGCCATCCGCCACCATCGCGCGCGCGGCAGCGATGTCCCGATCCGCCGCCGCACCACACACCAGCACGAGCACCTCGGCACCCAGCGCCGCTGCCTCATCGATCGCACGACGATTGTCATCGATGCGCACCGCACGCTCGGTCGCCGTCACGGCGGGAAACATCCCGCCACGACACACGCTCGACACCCTGAGCCCGGCATCGCGCACGAGCTGCACCGCGACATCCAGTCCGGTTTCCGCGATCTTGTGCCGCCAGAGTGCGACATACGGCACCTCGTGCCGCGCGCACGACTCCACGACTTCACGCAGCGACGCACGCTCCGCCGTCGCCTGGTTGAAGCTCAGCCGCCGCGCATCTGTGAACGGCGCAGCATCGCCTGCCGAGACGGATGATGGCGACAGCACCGCGCCGCCGAGTGGGGTCTGCGGCCCGGTCATTCGATGCCTGCCGCGGCGAACACGATCCGCGCGCGCGCGGCCGCACGATCCGCATCCTCGATCAACCGCGCTGCATCCGCCAATCGAACGAGTTCGGCGAGATGCACCGCCGTCCGCGCACCCTCGCCGCCGCCGAGCATCCTGAAGTGCGACTGGTGTCCATTCAGGTAGGCGAGAAACACGATGCCGGTCTTGTACGCATGCGTCGGCCGCTTGAAGATGTGGCGCGACAGCGGAACGGTTGGCCGGAGCAGCGTGTTGTACCGCT
>JBBQFW010000040.1:0-19716 GCA_038322445.1 Gemmatimonadales bacterium | reverse complement strand
GAGTATCGGGGCGGCTCCCGCAGCGCTCGGCTCTTCTGGGGCACGGCTGCCACGGTCATCGTGGCGGATGTGGTGTCCAAGGTGCTCGCGGAACACATGTTGGCGCCGCGGTACACGCCGCACAGCATCGTCGGGGACATCGTCCGCTTCACGCTCGCGTACAACCCGGGCGCGGCGTTCAGCATGTCGCTCGGGGCGTACTCGCGGGTGATCTTTGGGGCGTTCGCACTGGTCGCGCTGGTCGTGCTCTGGCGCCTCTACCGGATGACGGGCTCCGGCGTGCGGGCTGGCGATGGATGGCGGATTGTCGCGCTCGGGCTGGCGTGGGGCGGCGCGGCCGGGAACCTGATTGATCGCTTTCGCTCGCCGCAGGGCGTCGTCGACTTCATCGACATCGGGTACGGGAATGTCCGATTCTGGACCTTCAACGTGGCGGATTCCGCGGTGACGATCGGTGCCGTGCTCCTTGCGTGGTCGCTTGCGCAGGAGGATCGCCAGCAGCGCGAGGCGGAGGCCGCGGTCGCGCATGGCGAGCTGCTCGTGTCCGAGAGTGGAGTGGCGCCGTCCGAACCGCGGCACGACGAGCCACGTACGTGAGCGGCGATGGCCTTCCAGCTCGTCACGAGCTGGTGGCGCCGTCGAACGCCCCCCGCCTCGACCTGTTCGTCGCCGCGGGCCTCGACCTCTCCCGTACGCAGTCGGCGACGCTCATCGCGAACGGTTGCGTGCGCGTGAACGGGCGGCCGGAGCGGGCGAGCTACCGGCCCACGGCGGGCGAAACCGTGATCGTCGACATTCCTCCCGCCGCTGGCCGGCCCGTGGTGGCGGAGGACATTCCGATCGACGTCACCTACGAGGACGACGATGTGCTGGTGGTGGACAAGCCCGCGGGCATGGTGGTGCACCCGGCGCCCGGCAACTGGAGCGGCACCCTGGTGAATGCGCTCAAGGGGCGCGGCGGGGCCCTGTCCGACCTGGGCGGCGAGGAGCGCGAGGGGATTGTCCATCGCCTCGACAAGGAAACGTCGGGGCTCCTTCTTGTTGCCAAGACGGACCGGGCGCATCGGGTGCTCGGCGCCGCGATGGCGAAGCGCGAGATCGTGCGACGGTATGCCGCGCTGAGCTGGGGACACCTGGATGCCGACGCCGTGACGGTCGACAAGCCCATCGCGCGCGATCCGCGAGACCGAAAGCGCATGGCAATCGTCAGTACCGGACGAGCCGCACGAACCGATTTCGTACGCCTCGCGAGGTTCGACGCCGTGGACCTGTTGCGCGCCCACCTTCACACCGGCCGTACCCACCAGATCCGTGTGCATCTGTCGTCCATCGGGCATCCCGTTGCCGGCGACGATACGTATGGGGGGGGAGGCGGGCGCAAGCTCCTTGCGTTGCCGGCGCGGCGTCACTTCCTGCATGCGGCGTGGCTCCGATTCGCGCATCCGGCGAGCGGCGCGATGATGGATCTGCGCTCGGCGCTTCCACCGGACCTCGTGACATCCGTTGCAAGCGCTGCCGGGCCCGATGTCTCCTTTGCCGACACTGACCCTCTGGAGTATTTTGGCTTCTTCCGCGATGATGACTGAAGCACTGGCGGATACGCGGACGCTACTCTTCCGCGTGGCCGACGCTGTCTATGGTTGTGAAATGGCGGGAGTGCGGGAGATCATTCCCTATCGGCGCGCCACGCGACTGCCTGGCGCGCCGCCGTACGTCCAGGGGCTGATCAACCTGCGGGGCACGATCGTGACGGTGCTCGACATCGGGATGCGGCTCGATCCCCTGCGGGCGCCGGTGCGGGAAGGTGCGATCATCCTGGCGACGCACGGAGCGCGCGTGGTCGGGGTGGCGGTGGATGAGGTGATGGACGTACAACCGATTGTGGCTGAACCGATTGCGACGAGCGCGCCCGATGCCCATCCGGGGCTGGTCCGCGGGCTCGGGCACCTGAACGACGGCGTCGTCGTTCTCGTGGATATTCACGTGCTGATCACGCAGGTCCTGCTCTAAGGGGGCAACGAGTGAGTCATACAGTTCTGATCTGCGACGACGCGATCTTCATGCGCACCATGGTCGGCGACATCCTCCAGCAGGCCGGTTTCGAGATCGTCGGTGAGGCGGAGACGGGCGTGCAGGCCGTGGAGAAGTACAAGCAGCTGCGGCCGGACCTCGTCACGATGGACATCGTGATGCCGGACATGGGCGGCATCGATGCGGTGCGGGAGATCTGCAAGTTCGATCCGGCGGCCCGCGTCCTGATGTGCAGCGCCATGGGGCAGCAGGCGCTGGTCGTCGAGGCCATCCAGGCGGGCGCCAAGGATTTCGTCGTGAAGCCATTCCAGCCGAGCCGGGTGCTCGAAGCCGTGCAGCGCGTGCTGGGGTGACGTCAGGGACGGACGCACGCTTCACCCGTACTCGGCCGGCGCGCGCGCCGCGGCGCTGCTGACGGTGGAAAACGCCCAGTACGCGGAGCTCTTCCTCACCGAGAGCCGCGAGCATGTGTCCGCGATGAACCACGCGCTGCTCGCGCTGGAGCAGGGGACCGGTGGCGACGAGGCGATCGGGTCGATCTTCCGTTCGGTGCACACCATCAAGGGCATGAGTGCCACGATGGGGTATTCGGCCGTCGCGACGCTCTCGCATGCGCTGGAGACGCTGCTCGATACCGTGCGTCGCGGTGCGCGCCGAATCGACGGCACGCTCATGGAACTGCTGTTCCAGTCGGCCGACGTGCTCGAGCGCGCGGTGGAGGGCGCTGTCGAAGGCCGGGCGAACGCGGACGAGGCGGAGTGGATGGCCGCCCGACTGTCCCTTGGCGGCGCGCCGGAAAGCATACTGCGCGTGTCGAACGCTCCCGCTGCCGTGCGCGGCTGGACCATCGAGGCTCCGGTGGGCGACGGATTGCTCGTCCGTGTGCGACTCGCGGAGGGCGCCGCGCTCAAGGGCGTCTGTGCCTACCTGGCCGTGCTGGCGGCACGGCAGTTGGGCGACGTCACCGCGTGTGCACCGTCAATCGAGGAGTTGCAGGCCGATCTGTTCGATCACGACTTCGCCATTCGACTGGCCACCAGCCTGGAGCCGTCGGCGGTAATGGAGAAGCTGCTGAAGGCGGGCGACGTTGTCGAAGTGCGCGTCGGTGACGGTGATGAAGACGATGCGTCGGCGCTTCCGCAGCACACGATGGAGTTCAGTGTCGCCGAGCTTGCGGGCGCGTCGATGCCGGCGATCGCGGTGGCGACACCGGAAGTGCGCGCGCAGCGCAGCATTCGCATCGACCTGCGACGGCTCGACACGCTGATGAACCTCATCGGTGAGCTGGTGATTACGCGTGGACGGCTGCTCCAGCTCACCAGCACGAGCGAGGATCCCGCGCTGGTGGAGGCCGTGTCGCAGACGTCGCGCCTCGTGGCCGACCTGCAGGACGAGATCATGACGAGCCGGATGGTGCCCGTCTGGCAGGTCTTCGACCGCTTCCCGCGGCTCGTGCGCGATGCGGCACGCTCCGTCGACAAGCAGGTCGAGTTCGTGGTGGAGGGCAAGGACGTCGAGCTGGATCGCTCGATGCTGGAAGAAGTGGGTGAGCCGATCGTTCACCTGCTGCGCAACGCGATCGACCATGGGATCGAGTCGCCGGCCATTCGGGTGGCGAAGGGGAAGCCAGCGGCGGGCCGACTCACGTTGAGCGCCCTCCGCGATCGATCGGCCGTCGCCATCCGCGTCTCGGACGACGGGCGCGGCATCGATCGGGACAAGGTGCTTGTGCGCGCACGTGACGCGGGGCTGGTGGAAGCGTCCAGGACCGAGCTCAGCGACGACGAGCTGATGCGGCTCATCGCGCGCGCCGGGTTCTCCACCGCCGAGCGGGTCACGGATCTCTCGGGTCGTGGCGTGGGGGTCGATGCCGTCTATAACCGGGTCCGTACGCTCGGCGGATCCGTCGACATCCGCAGCACGCCCGAGGTGGGCACCACCGTGACACTACGGTTGCCCCTCACGCTCGCCATCATTCGGTCGCTGCTGGCACGCATCGGCGACGAGACCTACGCGATGCCCATGACGCACGTGCGCGAAACCGTGGAGCTGCGGCCCGACGTGCAGCGGTCGGTCCAGGGCAAGGACGTGCTGATGCTGCGGGACGAGGTGCTCCCCCTCGTGCGCCTGCGGACGCTGGTGGACTTTGCAGGGGAACCGGTCAGTGGCCTGGAGCGGGTGATCATCGTCGAGCTGGCAGAGCGCCGGGCGGCGCTCGTGGTCGACGAGTTGATTGGACAGCAGGAGATCGTCGTCAAGCAGTTCGACGGCGTGCAGGACGCCCGGTCGCTGTTCGGCGGGGCCACGATTCTCGGCGACGGGTCACCGGCGCTCATCCTCGACGTCAGCAGCCTTCTTTAACAGAACTCGACATGGACGACCTACGATCGCTGAAAGCGCTTCAGCTCGATGCATTGCGCGAGGTGGCGAACATCGGAGCCGGACACGCTGCGACCGCGCTGTCGCAGATGATCAACAGCACGATCATGATCAGCGTCCCCACGATCAATGTGTCGCGACTGGAGGACGTCCCGCCGCAGATCTCCGAGCCCGAGGAGCCGGTCGCCGCGGTGCTGATGCACATGATGGGCGACCTTACCGGGCGCACGCTGCTCGTGTTTCCGAAGCCGACCGCCGTGCGCCTCGCCGAGCTGATGCTGCGGCGGCCTATCGGCTCGAGCCCCGAACTTGGCGAAATGGAGCAGTCGGCCATCAAGGAAGCGGGCAACATCCTGAGCTCCGCGTACATGAATGCATTGAGCGACTTCATGGGCATGATGCTGCTGCCGTCGCCGCCGTCGCTCGCGATCGACATGAGCGCCGCCGTGCTGACTACGGCGTATCTCCAGTTCGGCAGCGACAAGGACTATGTCTTCTGCGTGGAGAGCGAGTTCTTCATGCACGACGTGGGGGAGAAGCTCCGCGGCTTTTTCCTGCTGCTGCCCGATCCTGCCTCGCTGCAGGCGATTCTTCGCGCGGTGCGGGTGGCGTGAGCCTGGTGCGCTGCAAGCCGAAGCCCCGCTCCGTGTGACGATGGCGTCGCCGCTTTCCTCCGGACGCGACCGTGACGTTCTCAGATCGTTTGCCCGTCGCATCGACCCCTCGGATGCGGGCGCGCACAACAATCTTGGCGTCCTGTACTACAACAAGGGGTTGTACGAGGAAGCCGTGCAGGCGTTCATGCGCGCGTTGGAACTGGACGCGAAGATGCTCGTGGCGCAGCGGAACCTCGAGATCGCGTACTTCAGCACCGGCTACTACGACAAGCGGGTGGGCGAGCTGTCCGAGCGCTTGCGCGCGCGACCGGACGACCGCGATTCCCGCTGGGATCTCGGACGCACCTTCGCGTTGCTCGGGCAGTCGGCGGATGCCGTCGCCGAGTTCACGGAGCTGTTGCGGCATCACCCTTCGGACATCGGGGCGCTCGTACAGCTCGGCCTGGCCGAGCGCACGAACGGAGACCTCGACAAGGCCCTCGGCTATCTCGAGCGCGCGCTCGCGCTCGATCCGTCGAGCTCCGTGGTGAACTTCTACATTGGCGAGGTGCTGTACAATCGCGGCGTGAGTGAAGGCGCACTCGCGGCACTGCGTCGCGCGATAGAGCTGAACCCGCAGAACCCCGATGCGCACTACCTGATGGGCTTCGTGCTCGGCGACCTCGGCATGCATGAGGAGGCGCGTGACGTCACGCGTCGCGCCATCCAGCTCAATCCCGCCCTGTCGCGCGCGCAGGCGAATCTCGCCATCGAGGAGCGCCGTGCCGTACGGCGGGATTCTGTTCCCGCCACGCCGACGCGGTCGTCGGTACGCATGAGCAGCATGGAAGTGCAGCCGGAAGGCCAGCTGGCCCAGTTCAACCTGGGTCTCGCCTTCCGGCAGAAGGGCTACCTGGGCGAGGCGCTGCGGGAGTATGGCAAGGCGCTCGAGCGTGGCGAGGACCGTCCACTCGTGCTGCAGGCGATGGCCGAGGTGCACCTGCTGCGTCGCGAGCCGAAGGCGGCGGTGGCGCTGTATGACGAGTTGCTGGCGAACGCGCCGATCAGCCCGAAGTTGTGGAACGAGCGCGGTGTGGCGCTGCACCAGGACGGGCTCTTTTCCGAGGCAAGTGAGAGCTATCGGCGCGCCGTGATGACGGACCCCGGCTACGCGCTGGCGCACAACAACCTCGGCGTCGCGCTCTATCACTGCGGCGAGCCGGAAGCGGCGGTCGCGTCGTTCCGCGAAGCGCTCGAACTCCAGGCATCCTTCCAGAAGGCGCGCCTCAACCTCGCGCTCCTGCTCAGCAAGGGAAAGCGCTACCAGCTCGCGCTCGAGGCGTATCGCGGCGTGCTGCAGACGTCGCCGGAGGATGCGGCCGCGTGGAACGGCGTTGGCCTCGTGCTCTCCGAGCTGCGTCGCTTCGAGGATGCGCGCAACGCATTCGCGCGCGCGGTGCAGGCGAACCCGGACCTGGCGGAGGCGCACTACAACCTCAGCTTCACGCTGTCCAACCTGGGCGACTTCGAGGGTGCGCTGCGCGAGACGAAGCGCGCGCTGGAGCTCGACTCGTACTACGTCGCGCAGAAGTTCGAGTTGGCGATCGACCTCGAGTACGAAGATCCAGATCTTTCCATCAAGCCCGACGTCGGCGCGGTGCAGCGGATGGACGAGGCGGTGGAGGATTTCGCCTTCGACTCGGCGGTGCTCGACTCGCTGTTCACATCGCTGTCGCCGTCCGCGGCCCCGCCCGATGTGCTGAGCGGGGCCACTGCTGTCGGGATGGGCGATGCGTACGCGATGGCGGCCGACTACCTCGGCATGGGGTTGGTGGATCGCGCAGCGGCCGAGGTGAGCCGGGCCCTCGCGCGCGGCGCGCCGGTCGCGGAGGGCCTGACGCTGCTTGGCGACATCTACGCGCGTCAGGGCCTGCATGGAGAGGCCATCGAGCGCTATCGCGAGGGGAGGCGGGCCGATCCTGCCGCGGTGCGCTCGCAGATGGGCGAAGCGTGGTCGCTGCTGGCGATGGATCGTGCACGGGAGGCACTGCCGATCGCGGAGGCGCTCGTCGCGGAGAATCCGGCCGCAGTCGACATGGTGATGCTCGTGGCGGCGGCGCATGCGGGCGTGGGCGATCCCGCCGCGGCGCTTGCAGCGCTGGAAGAGGCGCGAAGGCTCGCGCCGCTGCGATCCGACGTCCACCAGCGCATCGGCGATATTGCCCGCACGCTCGGCGACAATGACGGCGCGATTGCCGCCTATCGTCAGGCGCTCGAGCTCGATGGCGAGTTCGCGGTTGTGCGATTTCAGCTCGCGCGTCTGCTGCGCGGGCGCAAGCAGGTTCGGGAGGCCGAGACGGAGCTCGAGGCAGCGCTCGCTGCCGCACCCACGTACGCTGAAGCGACCCTCGAACTGGCGTCGCTGCGACGGCAGGCGGGGCGCACGGACAGTGCGCTGGAGTTGCTGATCTCTCTGCTTGAGCGCGACCCCTATCACTTCGATGCGTTGCAGGCGCTCGGGGAGACGCTGCTGCTGCTCGGCCGGCAGGGCGATGCCGCGCACGCCTTCCGCCGGATCCTGCGCTTCGATCCGGTGCATCCCGGCGCGATGTACCATGAGGGTGTGCTGCTGCAAGACCAGAAGCGTTTCCGCGAGGCGATTGCGCGTTGGCGCTCGGTGATCGAGGTCGCGCCCGCAAGCGAGTACGCCCGCCGCGCGCGCAAGGACGCGCGCACCGCGGCGGATCTCCAGGCGATCTTTGCCGATACCGTGAGGCGCTGAGCCGTGGCCATTGAGGGACCGCTGCGGGAGCTCGGCATTCACGACGTCTTTCAGCTGCTCGACCTGAGCCGCAAGACTGGCGCGCTACGCGTGACGTCGGAGCTGCGCGATGACGAGGGCGACGTGCTGTTCGACAACGGGCGCGTGATTCACGCGAGCATCCGGAGTAATCCCACGTCGATCGAGCGCATCCTGCGCCAGGCTGGAAAGATCGGCGACGCCGAGATGGCGGCGGCAAAGGACGTCGTGGGCGGGGCGGGGCTCGGGGACCGGCTGGTGCTCGCGCGCGCGATCACGCAGCACGAGCTGGAGCGGCAGCTCCAGATGGCTATCGAGAACGTGATCTTCGAGCTGATGTCGTGGCGCGAAGGCTTCTTCTCGTTCGAGGAGCGTGCGGTCGCGGACGTACCGGTGGATGCCCGCCTCCGCATCTCCACCGAGTCGCTGCTGATGGAAGGAGCCCGACGCATCGACGAATGGTCGCGCATCGCGGACAAGGTGCCGAGCCTCAGCGTGGTGCCGACGCTCGCGCCCGTGGAGGAGGATCGCGCCTCGGTGCTCGACCTGCTGCCGCACGAATGGCAGGTGCTGATGATGATCGACGGCGAGCGGGACCTGCGCGGCATCGCGGCATCGCTCGGCAGCAGCGAGTTCGAGATCGCGAAGATCGCGTACGGCCTCGTGTCGACCGGTGTGATCCTGCTGCGCGCCCCGGAGCGGACATCGACGCACAGTATGGCCGCACTGACGGAGTCCACGGAAGCCATGGCGAGTGCCCAGGCAGCACTCGATGGCGGGCGGCCGGAAGACGCGCTGAAGGAAGCGCGGGCCGCGGTGTTGCACGGAACGGATGCCACCGCGGCGCGACTGCTCGTGGCGAGATCGCTGCTGCGCCTTGCACGCCACCAGGAGGCGGTGGACGAGCTGCGCCGCGCGGTGCAGGCCGATCCGATCACGCCGGAAGTCCATCGGGAGCTGGGATTTGCCGCCGTGCGTGTGGGCGACTTCGCGAATGCCCGCGCAAGCTGGGAGCACTTCCTCCGGCTGGCGCCGTCCTCTCTCGACGTCGGCCGGGTGCGCGAAGGTCTGGACGCGCTCACCCGCCTGGAGCACCTGCTGGAGGCGCACGCGAATGTCTGAAGAGGTTCGGCGCATGAGCGACGAGCTCGCACGCGACCCGTCGAGCCGCGTGTTCGTCGGTCTCGGCGAGGCACTCCGCCGCCTTCGGCAGACAGATCTCGCGCGCACGATCACGCTGCGCGGACTGGAGCGACATCCGCACCTCGCCGAGGCGCACGACCTCCTCGCGCGCATCTCGGTGGACACGGGCGAGCTCGAGCGCGCCTTCGACGAGTGGGACATGGTGCTCCGTCTCTCACCGGGCCACCTCGGCGCCCTCAAGGGAATGGGTTTCGTCTGCTTCCGCCGCGAGCAGTTCGGCGAAGCCGAGCGGTACCTCGGTGCCGCGGCGCAGTCGGATCCCACGGATGAGGAAGTACTCCGCGCGCTCCAGCACGTCCGCGCGCTTGCCCCGCTGGCGATGCCGGAATCCTCCGCCGAGCAGCACGCGGCGGACAGCCGGTACCTGTTCGTCACCGATCTGCCGGACGAGGGACAGACGGCGCTGCTGCTCGACAAGTCCGGTCTGGTGCTGGCGGGCGCCTACGTCGCGTGGGACGGACGCGACGTCGCACAGGATGTCGGGGCGGAGTTGAGTGGCGTGACGGATGCGGCCCGCCGCACCACGCGACATCTGGCGCTGGGCGATTGGACGTCCATCGTGTTCGAGACGGACGTCGCTGTCGTGGCGTTGGCGCCGGCGCCGCAGGATGGCCTCCTCGTGCTCGCCACCTCGCGCGCGACGCCGTTGGGCCTCGTGCGCCGCCTGCTGGATCGCTGCGGCACGCGGGCGCGGCACTGGCTGGAGGCGAACGTCTCGTGACGTCGCCCTTTACCAGCATGCTTCTGGCGCTCTCGCGGCAGCGCGGAGTTCGCGCGGCGCTCGTGGCCAGCGAGCAGGACGGCATCGTCCTCGACGCGAACCTGCAGATCGGCCAGCAGGGTGATCGCGTGGCGGCACTGGCGGCCTCGCTGTATCGAAAGGCGCGCATGTCGTCCACTGCCGCCGGGCTCGGGGCCGTGTCCTTCCTCCAGCTCGAGGCGCCTTACGGGCGGGTGTGCGCGGCCGGTGCCGGCGACCTCGTGCTCGTGGTGGTCGCCGCCGCGAGCGTGAACGTCGGACTGATCCGGGTGGAAATGCTGCGTTCGGCGGCCTCGATTCCCATCCTCGTGGGGGGAAGCTCCGCATGATCGTGAGCGTGGTCGAGGACTGGATCGAGGCGCCGTTGCGCGCCTTTGTCGACGACACGAGCGTGGAGCTTGCCCTGCTGCTGCATCCGAGCGGGCAGGTCATGGCGCAGCATGGATTCGCGCGCGCGGTGGATGTCATGACCGCCTGTGCACTGGCGGCGGGCATTCACGCGACCAGCTCGGAACTGGGTCGCTTCATCGACGGCAAGCCGTTCCAGGGCCTGCACCACGCCGGCGTGACCCGCCAGATCTTTCTCGCAGAGGCACGCTCGCCGCGCGGAGCGTACATTTTCCTTACAGTGTTCGGTCAGGAAAGCTCAATCGGGATGGTGCGCCTCTACTTCGACGAATTCGTCTCGGCACTCGCCACGGCGGCACCGGCGGAGACTCCGGCGGCAGCGCCAGCACTGGCCGAGCATTTCGAGCGGGACCTGAATCGCAACCTTGCGGCGCTGTTCGGCCGCGCGTAGCCCATCCGCACTCCGCCAACACCTTGTCGCTCGTCAATTACGCCACGCGCGAAATCACCTGCAAGATCGTCTACTACGGGCCGGGCCGCTCAGGGAAGACGAGCAACCTGCATTACATCTATGGGCAGGTGCCCGCCGATCGGAAGGGCAAGATGGTGTCGCTCGCGACGCAGACGGACCGTACGCTGTTCTTCGACTTTCTGCCGCTGGACCTCGGGTCGATCTCCGGTTTCACGACGAAGTTCCAGCTGTACACCGTGCCGGGCCAGATCTACTACCAGACCACGCGCAAGCTCGTCTTGCAGGGCGCGGATGGCGTGGTGTTCGTGGCCGACAGCCAGGCGCGACAGCTCGACGAGAATATCGAGAGCTTCCAGGACCTGCACGCGAACCTGTCGGAGCAGGGCATCGAGCCGCGCACGATGCCCCTCGTGGTGCAGTACAACAAGCAGGACCTGCCATCGGAGCTGATCCTCCCCGTCGCGGACCTGTCCGACGCCATCAACTTCCGTGACGTGCCGGAATTCTCCGCTGATGCTCTCCACGGCCCTGGCGTGTTCGAGACGCTACGCGGCATCTCGGAGCTGGTGCTCCGCAGGCTGAGCACGGGCGGGGCAACAGCCGCCGCCGCGAAGTAAGGGCATGCAGGTCGATCCTCGCGCCCGTTTCGACAACTACATCGTCGGAACCGCCAACCGCCTCGCGGTCGCGGCCGCGCGCGCCGTCGCGGAAGCGCCCGGTGCCGTCTACAACCCACTCTTCATCTACAGCAGCTCGGGACTCGGCAAGACGCACCTCATCGGCGCACTCGGCAACCACGCCATACAGCGCCAGCCCGACCTGAGCGTCGAGTACGTCGCGCTCGAGGACTTCGTGCAGCAGCTCCACGCCGCGATCGCCTCGGCGGAGATGGAGCGCTTCAAGCAGCGGTATGGGCGTGTCGATATCCTGCTCGTGGACGACGTCCAGTTCCTCACGGGACGTCGGGAAACGCAGAGCGAGCTGCTGCGGCTCCTCAACGCGCTTCAGGGCAGCGGGCGACAGATCGTCATGACGAGCGATCGTCCACCGGCCGAGATTCCCGACGTCGACGAGCGCCTCATCAGCCGGTTGAGCGGTGGACTGATCGTCGATATCGGTGCGCCGGACTACGAGACACGCGTTGCGATCCTTCGCGAAAAGTGCGCGGAGCGCCACGTGCATTTCGAACCGGGCGTAATCGAGGAGCTGGCGCGCATCGAGTTCGCGAACATCCGGGAGCTCCAGGGCGCCATGAACCGGATGAGCGCGCACCAGGCGATTGATGGGATGCTCACGCCGGCGCAGGTCCGCGAGATCGTCGGTCTTCCGAAGCCGGCGCCGCCGCCGCCGCGCACGTCAGTGGAGACCGACGAGTTCTTCGGCTTCCTCACCGACATCGCGAGTGCCGTGGCGTCGCAGCTCGAGCCGTGGCGCATCCGGGTTGGCGAAGCCATCGCATTCTGGGGGGGCGAGGGGTATCGCACGACGGCGCTCGAGCAGCTCATGGCCGAGACGCAGCCGCCGCAGAACTACGAGGCGGTCCTGCGCGGGTACGGGCAAGCGGTGGAACAGCTGCGAGAGCTCGAGCGCCAGGTGTCGACGGTGGATCCGGAGCTCGGCGGACACGAGCGCTTTCGCGATCCGGAACGGCTGGTGGAGGCGATGGCCTTCGTGCAGCATGCGCTCGCGGGTGCCGTGCCTCCCGGCGGCCCGCAGGCCGCGTTTGCGCGCACCGCGTACGAAGAGAGCCCGTCGAATCAGATGGCGGTGCGCGCCGCCGACGCCGTCATCGCCGAGCCGGGTCATCGCTACAACCCCCTATTCCTGGTGGGGCCGAGCGGGGTGGGGAAGACGCACCTGCTGAATGCGATCGGCAACGAGTTGTGCGTCCGCTTCGGCGAGAAGGGACGGGTGGCATGCGTGGGCGCGCAGGTATTCATCGACGAGCTGATCGCGGCGCTGCAGGACGGCACGATCGAGCGCTTCCGGGCGCGCTATCGGGCGGCCGATGCACTGCTCATCGACGACGTGCAGTTCGTCGCATCGAAGGAGCGCACGCAGGAGGAGCTCTTTCACGTCTTCAACCATTTCCAGTCAGCCGGCAAGCAGCTCGTGTTCGCGAGCGACACGCCGCCCAAGGCGATCGATGGGTTGGAGGATCGGTTGCGCTCCCGCTTCGAAGGCGGCCTCGTGGCCGAGGTGAGCCTGCCCGATCGCGGCCTGCGCGAGAAGCTCTTCCTGCGCTTCCTGTCGGACATGGGGCTCGCCGCGCCGCGCGACCTCGTCGCCTACCTCGCCGATCGCCCCGCGACGAGCGTGCGCGAGATCATCGGGACCGTGCAGCGGCTGCGCGCGGGCGCCGACGTGACCGGCGCACCGCTCACCATGACGCTGGGTCGCCAGGTGCTGGAGCCTTCGGGCATGACGCCGACCACCGCTCCCGCGGCCATTCGCGAGGTGCGCGATGCGTTCTTCCTGGACGACGAGAAGATTCTCTGGGAGTGGCCTGAAGTGGCCGGCCGGCTCGTGGAGGAGCTGCGCTGATGGCGATCAAGGGAAGCCTCAAGGAAGCCAGCCTGCCTGACGTGCTGCAGCTCCTGTCGATGGGCAAGAAGACCGGGTGCCTCGCCGTCACGCATCGCAACAACTTCGGCTACGTCTATTTCGACCGCGGGCTGATCTCGTACGCGTCCATCGTGAATCGCCGCGATCGCATCGGCGATATCCTGCTCAAGTCGGGCACGATCACGCAGGGGCAGCTCGACTCGGCGATCAGCGCGCAGGCCCGTCACCGCGACAAGCGCATCGGCGAACTGCTGGTCGCGCAAGGCGCAGTGACGCGCGACATCCTGCACGCCCAGATCCGCACGCAGATCGAGGAAGCGGTCTACTACCTCTTCACCTGGACGCAGGGCACGTTCAACTTCGAGGCCGAGGTCCATCCCGAGGAGCAGGACCTGCTCGTCGCGATCAATCCGGAGTCGCTCCTGCTGGAGGGCGCGCGACGCGTTGACGAGTGGAGCCTGATCGAGAAGAAGATCTCGAGCCTGGACCTCGTGTTCGACGTGGACCGCGGCAAGCTCGCCGCCGCCGGGGTCGTGCTGCCGAAGGAGCAGCAGGTGGTGATGGAACTGCTCGACGGGCAGCGCGATGTCGTCAGCGTGATCGAGGAATCGGGACTCGGCGAGTTCGAGGTCGGCAAGGCGATCTACGGCCTCGTGACTGCGGGCTTCGCGCAGCGCATCGGCAAGACGAAGGCGGTGGAAGCGGTCGTCAGCGACGCGCGCGTGGACGAGCATCGGAACCTCGGCATCGCCTTCTACAAGACCGGTATGCTCGACGAGGCGATGCGTGAATTCCGTCGCGTGAGCGAGCTGCGCGCGCACGACGCCGAGTCGCGCTTCTACATCGGGCTGGCGCTGATGCGGCAGAACAACTGGTCCGAGGCGGTGAAGACGTTCGCGGAGTGTGTCGCCCATCCGGGCGCGCGGCCCGGCGCCTACCACAACCTCGCGTACGCCCTGGAGCGACTCGGGCGTTACGAGGAGGCGAAGGTGGCGCTCGACACCGCGATCAAGCGCGGTGGCGCGAAGGATCCGCGCATCCAGACATCGCTCGGCGTCGTGGCGCTGCGCGCAGGCAAGGTCGATGAAGCGGACACGGCGCTGCAGGCGGCGCGTGGCCTCTTCGGCACCCGCACGCCGACGGCACCATGGTACCACTACGCCGCGCTGACGGCGGCCCTCATGGGTGACCTCGAGCGCGCGCACAAGCTGCTCACCGAAGGGATCAACCATCATCCGCACGCCGCGCCGCTGCACAACAACCTTGCGGCCGTCGAGGAGCGCCGCGGGTACCACCCGGAAGCGATGAACGCCGCCGAGCGCGGCGTGCAGGAAGACACCGGCATTCCGCAGCTGCACAAGAATCTCGGCGACTTCCACTACCGGGCCGCCCGTTACGACGACGCACTCGAGTACTACCAGCGCGCGCTGAAGCTGAATCCATCGCTCGGCGACGACATCTACCTGAAGCTCGGCAATATCCGCTTCAAGCGTCAGGAGCGTGACGAGGCGGTGAAATGCTGGGAGCTGGCCCTGGCGCTCGACCCCGGCAATGCGATCGTCCGCACCAACCTCGAAGCCGTGAGGCAGGTGCTGTGACGTGAGCGACGAAACCGATCCAGAGTTCAACGCGCTCACCGCCAAGATTGCCCGCGACAAGGGCTTCGGTTGCGCGAGCTACAAGGAGAAGTGCCTTCGGCGACGCATCGCGGTGCGGATGCGCGCGCGCGGCGTCCACACGTATGGCGACTATGCTCGCGTCCTCGACACCGACGGCGCCGAGTACGAACGGCTGCTCGACGCGCTCACGATCAACGTCACGAAGCTCTTCCGGAACTGGGAGACATACGACGTCATCGCGAAGAAGGTGGTCCCGGCCCTGTGGGAGCACACGGCGCCGCTCATCAACGTCTGGAGCGCCGGCTGCTCATCGGGCGAGGAGCCCTATTCGCTCGCGGCGCTCTTTCACCACCATGCGGAATCCGTTGGACAGCTTGCCGCGCTCTCGCGCCGTGTACGCGTGCTCGGCAGCGACATCGATGCCCGCTGCCTCGTGGACGCCGAGCGTGGCGCGTTCGAGGAAGGCGACTTTGCCGATACGCCAAGGGAACTCCGGCACAGGTACTTTGCGCCGGACGCGCCCTTCACAATCATTCCCGAAGTGAAGCAGCTGGTACGGTTCGAGCGTCGCGACCTGCTGGCGGAAGCGCCGCCGCCGGGTCCCCATCAACTGATTGTTTGCCGAAACGTGCTGATCTATTTCGATCGCGAGACACAGGAACGCTTGTTCGACAAGTTCTACTCGGCCCTCGCGCCCGAGGGATTTCTCGTTCTCGGCAAGGTGGAGACGCTGCTCGGTGCTGCGCGTGCGCGATTCGTCGCGGTCGAGGGCCGTGAGCGCGTGTTCAGGCCCATATGACCCCCCTCACGCGAGACATCCGGGTCAAGGTGGCCGACTACGCCGTACGCCGCGGCGGGCACGTGATCATCACGATCGGGCTGGGATCATGCGTGGCGATTGCGCTGTATGACCGCGTCACGCGCATTGGGGGGCTCGCGCACATCCTGCTGCCGAACAGGGCGATGTCCCGCGAGACGAGCAACCCCGCGAAGTTCCCCGAGACGATCGTCCCGGTGATGCTCGAGGAGATGCGCCGGCTGGGGTCGTCACCCACTGCGGCCATCAGCGCGAAGATCGTGGGCGGGGCGAGCATGTTCGGACAGCTCACCGGCGGCACCGGGATCAACGTGGGCGAACGGAACGTGATCTCGACGAAGGACGTGCTGGCCGCCGCGAGCATTCCCCTGCTCGCCGAGGATACGGGGCTCGACTACGGCCGGAGCGTGTACTTCCACCTCGACGACGGCCGCGTCGAAGTGCGGTCGCTGAAGAAGGGCGATCGTGTCATCTAGCTCGGCGACCGTGCTGGTGGTCGATGACAGCGCGTTCATGCGACGCCTCATCACGCAGATCATCGACGCGTCGCCCGATTTTCGCGTCATCGGCACGGCGCGCAATGGCCTGGATGCGCTGAAGCAGATCGAGGCGTTGAACCCGCAGATCGTCACGCTCGACGTCGAGATGCCAGAGCTCGACGGCATGCAGACCCTCGGCTACATCATGAGCGAGACGCCGCGGCCGG
Source organism: Gemmatimonadales bacterium (assembly GCA_038322445.1). Lineage (GTDB taxonomy): Bacteria > Gemmatimonadota > Gemmatimonadetes > Gemmatimonadales > Gemmatimonadaceae > AG11. Next base: position 3,420 of record JBBQFW010000040.1, on the reverse strand, counting down.
TTGTGATGCTGAGCGCCGCCACGACGACCAGCAGCGTGGACCTCACGCTGCGCTGTCTGGAGCTCGGCGCCGTCGATTTCGTGCGCAAGCCGTCGGGCCCGATCAGCCTCGACCTGGAAACAGTCGGCGAGACGCTGCTCGGCGCGCTGCGCGCGGCGACACTCGTGAATCTCGGCGGCGTGCAGCTCCTCGCGCGACCGCGCTTCGTCCCCACGGCACCGCGCGCGGCGCCAGCAAGCGCGCGATTCGCAGTGGCGATTGCAGCGTCGACCGGCGGTCCGCGAGCGCTCGCCGAGGTGATCCCGAACCTGCCGGTAAACCTCGGGGCGGCGGTGTTCGTCGTGCAGCACATGCCACCGGGATTTACCCAGAGCCTCGCCGCGCGTCTCGACAGCATGAGCCACCTCCGCGTGTCCGAGGCCGCCGAGGGCGAGGCGGTGGAGGTGAACCACGTCTATCTGGCGCCAGGCGGGCAGCACATGCGTGTCGTGCCGGCGCTCGGCGGACAGTGCGCGATTGCGCTCGACACGGGTGTCACGATCTGGGGCGTTCGACCCGCCGCGGATCCGCTCTTCGTCTCGGTGGCGGCGCAGTTCGGGCCGCAGACCATTGGCGTCGTGCTCACCGGCATGGGCCGCGACGGGTCCGATGGCTTGCACGCGATTCGCGCCGCCGGCGGCATCGGCATCGTGCAGGACAAGTCGACGTCCACCATCTACGGCATGCCGCAGGCAGCACTGAACCGAGCGGGCGCGGATCGCGTGTGTTCGCTGCAGGACGTGGCGCCGAGTGTGGCGAGCTTCCTCATCCAGCGCAGGGCGGGGGTGGCATGATCGAGGAATTCTGGGGACTGGAACGACGTGCCTTCGCGAACACGCCCGATCCGGACTTCGTGTACCGGTCGCCCTCGTTTGCGGAGGGATTCGCGCGGCTCGTGTACGATGCCACGGAGCTGCGCGGCGGTCTCTCGCTCATCACGGGCGAGATCGGCTGCGGCAAGACGATGCTCGCGCAGGCTCTTGCCGACGGTCTCGTCGATTCGCCGTGCGACGTCATCACGCTGCCGTATCCGAAGGTGACGCCCATGCAGATGCTGGCGACCGTGGCGCGCGGGCTCGGCATCGAGTCGCCACCGCGCGGGAAGCTCGACGTGATCGTTGCGCTGCGCGACCGGCTCCGGGCGCAGCACGCGGCGGGGCGTCGGCCGGTACTGGTCGTGGACGAAGCGCAGCTCGCGACTCCGTCACTGCTCGAGGAGATCCGGCTGCTGACGAACTTCGAGGATCGCCAGGACAAGCATCTCCATGTGGTGCTGCTCGGGCAACCGGAGCTGCGCGATCGCGTACGCAAGCGGCCGCAGATCGATCAACGCGTCAGTCTCCGGTTTCATGTCGAGCCCATGGAGGCCGAGGACGTGGGCGGCTATGTGGCGCACCGGCTGCGCGTCGCGGGGAGGAAGAGCGGGGCGATCTTCACGCCCGATGCGCTGCGCGTACTCGCCGAGCGCTCGGGCGGCGTGCCGCGTCGCGTGAACACGCTGGCCACGCAGGGACTCTTCGTTGGGGCCATGCGTCGGCTGGCGGAAGTGGACGAGCAGTTGATGACGGACGTCGCGGACGACCAGGAATGACGCGCAAGCGCCTGCGCTACAGCGAGCTTGCGGCTGAGCCGGTCGCGCCGCCGATGGCCCCGCAGACCGACGTGCAGATGGAAACGCCGACGAAAGGGCCCGCGCTGCGGGAATCGTCGTCGGTGCCACGCCCACGCCGCAACTCCACGCCCGTTGAGTTGGCGCGGACGCTCACCGCGGAACGCGCGGCGGCGCGTGTGCGGGAGGAGTCGCTCGGCGCGCCGCACGAGGCCGAGGTCGTGGCGCAGGTCGTGGCGCCGATCAACGAGCCGTACCGGAGTCTTCGTGAGCGCGCGCGCACGCGCAGCGGCACGGCGGAGCTGCTGATGTTCATGGTCGGCGGCGAGCGGTTTGCTGTTGAACTGTTCCTCGTCGACGAGGTGATCGACCTTCCCGTCATTCACCACGTGCCGGAAATGCCGCCCGCGATGCTGGGAGTCGTCACGGTACGTGGCTCGCTCACGCCCGTGTATTCTCCGCAGCATGCGCTCGGTCTCCCCCTCGCGCTCCGGGATGCGCTGCTCATCTTTCGACGCGGAGCGAATCGCGTGGGCATCCTTATCGATGATGTCGATGACGCGCTCTCCGTCGACATGGGCGAGCTGCGCGACAAGCCGGCCGGTGAGGAGAGCGACGGTGTGCTCCTCGGCGTGATCCGCCTCGTGAACACCCTCGTCGGGATCATCGACGTGGATGCGCTGATCACCTCCTGCCAGTCCGCGAACATCCTGGAGCCCGCATGACCACCCTGACCGACAAGCTGGTCACCTTCCGCCTCGGCGAGGACGTGTTCGCGACCGACGTGAACGCGGTCGAGCGCGTGCTGCGGTATCATCCCGCGACCTCGGTGCCCGACATGCCCGCGTACATCGAGGGTGTGATGGACTACCAGGGTCGCGTTGTGCCGCTCGTGAACCTGCGGCGGCGCATGGAACTTCCCGCCGTCGACGCCGATCGCCATACGCGTATCCTCATCCTGAACGTGAGCGGTGAATGGATTGGCGTCGTCGTGGACTCCGTCACCGCGGTGGCTCCCTTCGATCCCTCCCAGGTGGCTCCGCCGCCGAAGTATTTCCGCGGGCTCGCCGCGGAATACCTCAAGGGCATCGTGCGACACGAGGAGAAGCTCGTGATCTACCTCGACGTCGAGCACCTGCTGTCGACGACGGACCGCATCGCACTCCAGCACGCTGGCACCGAGGCCCCCGCGCCATGACCGAGCTGACCACCGCGCATCGCGCGCGAATCGACACCCTGGCCTCGCGCCTCGATGCACCGGGCGCGGTCGCGGAGCGTGATGCCATTCGCGCGGAGCTGATCTCCATCGGCAAGGCGCTGGAGCAGGACCTCGCCGAGCTCGCCGCACTGAAGGACGAGGCGAAAACGCTCGTCGAGCGATGGAAGCTGCTGCAGGGCTCCGCCGCGCCGGCCTTCAGTGCCGATCGGCCGGTGGTCGTGGACCACATTGGCGCCTCGACCTTCATCGAGAAGGGCTGGAGCCGCATCTCACTCGGTGACTACGTTGGCGCGGAAGAGAGCCTCACCAAGGCGCTGGCCCTCGTCCCGGGCGACCCGCAGGCCGAGTCGCTGCTCGGGTGGGCGCAGATGCTCCAGGAGAAGTACGACGAAGCGCTGATGCAGTTCCAGAAGGTGCTCATGCGGGAGCCGGCGAACGCGCTCGCGCGGATCAATGTGGGGTACATCTGCCTGAAGAAGCGGATCTTCGGCGAGGCCATCGAGCACCTGTCGCGCGCGATCCGGCTGGACAGCGACCGCAAGGCAACGCTCTA
>JBBQFW010000039.1:0-20136 GCA_038322445.1 Gemmatimonadales bacterium | reverse complement strand
AGTGCCGCGGCGCAGGCCGCCGCGGGCACCTCGAGGGACGTCAGCGCAACACCGTCCAGCTCGAGGGCCATGGCGCGGAGCGCATCATCTCCCCCGTTCCGCACATCGGCAACGATCGACATCGTGCGCGCGCGAACGGCGGCGTCGTTGGCCGACGAGGTTCGCTCGAAGAGCGAGCGCTTCGCATCCGCGGTGAGTGCTGCGACCGCACCCGACCAGCGCACACCACCAAACGCGCGAGCCCCAGTATTCGCACTCATGGCATCAGCCTCTCGATGCGCGTCACCAGTATGCCCTCGGCGCCCAATGCCTTGAGGTCCGCGATCGTGCGATAGATGGTTGCCGCGTTGACCACGGAGTGCACGGCCACGTGGGCTCCGCCGTCGAGGATGTCGATGACGGTGGGCCCGTTGAGCCCCGGAACGATTCGTCGGACTTCCTCGAGCCGCGCCCGGGGAACATTCGCCATCACGTACCGCTTGCCACGCGCCGCAAGCACGCTGCTCAGTGCGGCGACCAGTTCGTCGAGAGACCTGCCCCGGGCCGAATCCGCGCGCGCCTGGGGTGTGCAGATGAGGCGCGTCGTCGATTCGAGAACGGTCGCGATCTCACGCAATCCGTTCACGTGCAGCGTGGATCCCGTGGACACGAGATCCACGATCACGTCCGCGATCCCGATGTGCGGAGCAATCTCTGCGGCGCCGGAGACAGGGACCACCTCCACGCTGACACCACGCCCAGCGAAGAACTGCCGCGTGATGCGCGGAAATACCGTGGCAACGCGAGTCCCGGCGTGAATGTCCTCGAGTGACCGGACGCCGCTGTCGTCCTTCGCGGCGACGGCGAGGTGACAGCGCCCAAACTCCAGGTCCGCCAGCTCCTCGAGCGCGCGTCCCGATTCCTGGATGAGGTCAAAGCCCGTGACACCGGCATCGGCGGCTCCGTCGGCGACGAACTCCGGGATATCCTGGGCCCTGACGAACAGAGCCTGGAATTCACCGCCGAGCGACGCTGTCAGCGCTCGGGGGCCTGCGGCGCGGATCTCGAGCCCCGCGTCGGTGAAGAGCTCGCGGGCGTCTTCGGAAAGTCGGCCCTTGTTGGGAAGTGCAATGCGCAGCATGACGCCTCGATGTGCGAAAAAAAGCCCGTCCGGAGTAGGACGGGCCGAGAGCTGACCGGTAGAGTGCAACTTGAGGAAGCGGTTGGCTTACCCGTGCACGCGTGCGTCGCCCCGACCCGTGAGGTCATGGTGATGATGCACATGGTGGTGGCGCGACGTCAGCATGCTGAAGAAGGTAGACCGGCTGCGAGCGTCGGTCAACGGGAGCACGCGACCGATTTGCGCGCGGCGCGTGTAACGAGAAGGGCGCGCCATCACATTCGAGGGCGCGCTATGTGCAGGAGGCACTTGGGGACAACGAGCCAGTTTGTGAGATGAATTGCGCTCGCCGACCCTTGTGAATAAATTCACAATAGGCCGCGGGGCCCCGCGGTCGTCATTCACGATTAAAGTTTTTGGAGGCATCTAGAAATGCGGTTCTACGGTATTGCGCTTCTCGCGAGCACGGCGGTCCTTGGCGCATGCGGCGGCGAGAAGGCTGCTACGGACACCGCTGCGGCGAACGCGGCAGCGGCGAGTGCGACCACGCCGGCAGCAGCGACCCCGTCGGCAGCGACGCCTGCTCCAACCACCGGCGCGGCTCCAGCGGCCGGCGCAATGGCAGCGGCTCCCGCCACCGGCGCAACTCACGAAATCAAGATGATTGGCGATGCCAGCGGCTACAAGTTCGAGCCGGCCAACCTGACCGTCAAGCAGGGCGATGCTGTCAAGTTCATCATGGTGTCTGGCGGACCACACAACGTCGCGTTCCAGAACGTGACCGATGCAGCCGCCAAGGCGCAACTCGATGCGAACATGCAGGGTGCCAAGATGGGTGAGTTGTCCAGCCCGATGCTAATGGCGCCGAACGAATCCTATGTGGTTTCCTTCGCCAAGGTGCCGGCCGGCACGTACAACTTCACATGCACGCCGCACGCGGCCATGAACATGAAGGGCGCGATCACGGTCCAGTAGGTCAATCCCAGCGCGCAAACGCAACACGGCGGGGCGGGTGCACATCGTGCACCCGCCCCGTTCTGCATCAACACACATGAAGAAATCAAAGAAACACAGTCCGAACCGGCTCGGCCTCTGCTGTCAGTTCATGGACGCGCCCATTCATTTTCGGCGGGCGACCCACAAGTACGTGTCGTCACTCGATGCGCCGTCCGCACGCGCGTATCTCATCGGAATACTGCGAGACAATGCGGATGCACTGGTCTCCGCCGTGCAGCACTGTAGCGACATCGGGATTCGAGCCTTTCGGATCAACAGTCAAATACTTCCTCTTGCCACCCATCCGGTCAGTGGATATCGCCTGAGCGAGATCGACGAACACGGCGACATTCGTACGACCTTTCAGGCCGCAAGGAGCCTTGCTGCCGAGCTCGACATTCGCCTCTCGTTTCATCCTGACCAGTTTGTGGTCCTGAATTCGGAGCAACCCCGAGTCGTTGCGGCATCGCTCGAGGAGATGCGGGTGCAGGCCGAAGTCGCGGTACTGGTGGGCGCGGACGTCCTCACGCTGCACGCCGGAAGCTCGGCCGGCGGACTGCCGATGGCACTGGAGCGACTCGAGCGGGGCATCGACGCGCTTTCACCCGACGCCCGTACCCGCCTCGCCCTGGAAAACGACGACCGCCGGTTCACTCCGGCCTCGCTGTTGCCTTTCTGCGACCGGCTTGCGATTCCGCTGGTGTACGACGTGCATCATCACCGCTGCAATCCGGACGCGCTGACCATTGCCGACGCCACCGAGCTGGCCGAGCGGACGTGGCGTGGGCGGGAACCGCACTTTCACATTTCGTCTCCCCGTGCTGGCTGGGAAGCCGGAGATTCACGTCCACACGCAGACTACGTGATACCAGACGACTTTCCCGATGCATGGCGTGGTCGGCACATGACGATCGACGTCGAGGCGAAGGCCAAGGAACTGGCGGTCCTCTCGTTGCGCGAGGCACTCTCAGCGAATTCCGGCAAGCGATGAACTCGCAACGCCGCCAATCGGGCCGACGTCTCGGCATCGTCTCGCAGCATCCTGCCGCGTGGATTGGCGCGCGTGCACGCAATGCGCTGCGTCGTCCAGCCTTCATCAGTCTAGTGAGTGGACTGACGTTCGTCGCCTCGCTGATGGCACTCATCTACGTTCCACAGCAGGCGAGAAAAGCAGCGGCAGCAATGCGCCCACCGGCTTCACAACGTCCCGACACCGAGCCAACAGTAGCGGCTTTCCGGGAAGCGCAGCGCCAAGCCGCGGTCGCGGACTCAGATGTTGTGCAAGCGCGGCGGGAGATCGCGCAGCTGATTTCCGCCACGGCGGTCGTAGCGGCGACGGACACTGGCGCTGGTGGCGTAATGCTGAGCGCGGGCGTTCGCGCCCGGCGTGACTCCCTGAATGAGCAGGTCAACACGCTGGGCCGGTTGATCGCGCGATCCCAGAACGCTCCACTGCTCGGCTCGTATCGCGCGCTGGCGCAGGCCGCGGCAATGCAGGGTGACGTCCGCGTGAAGGCCATGCTCGATTCACTCGTCGAGATCGAGCGGGAGCGCGACAGTTACAGTGCCGTTGGAGGCGTCGACCCGGTGTTCGTCACACTCACGGCCAGGGCGAACGAGCTCGGTCGCAATATCGAGACGCTCGCTGATGCGCGCCGGGCCGCTCTGAAGACGGAGCTCACCACCATCGCGCCACCCGCTCCAGTCCTTCCAGCCGCCATCGCGTCACGTCCCATTCCCGATACGCTGGAAAAGTTGCGGGCAAGAGACGAGGCACATACGGCCGCTGCCGGCGTGGCCACGCGATTGTCACGTGAGCGCAGTGAGCTGCTCGCACTCGACGTCCGGGAAGAAAAGGCCCAGGAGCTCGCGAGTGTTGGTGCTTCACCATCGGCCATGCTGGCGGCGGCTCTCGTATTCGGGGCCGTCCTCGGCTTCGGTCTCGCGCTGTTCAACGAAGTACGACATCCGCGCATCGCTGACGGATACGAGGTTGAACGGGCGACTGGCGTTCGCGTGCTCGGCGAGATCCGGCGCTTGCCGCCATCGGACGAGCGTGGCCGACGCGGCGTGGACCGTTCAGCACCCGGCTTCATCGATCCCGGCGCGGACGGTCATCAACTGGTGTACCTCACCATCGCGACTGCGGGCGTGAATGCGGTGATGCTGACCGTCACCGGCGACGTGCCCGCCGTCGCCGCCGTGGTGGCGATCAACTTTGCGGCGATCGCCGCCGATGAGGCACGGGAGACGCTCCTCATTGATGCCGACGGAACCGCGGCAACCGTGAGCGCAGCGCTCCGAATCCGGCCGAGCGCTGGTGTCGCTGGCGTCACACGAGGCTTGGCGGACTGGACGCAGGTGATTCGCACCACGAACCTCGGTCGCAGCCGCTCGATCGATGTCGTACCAACGGGTGAGGGCGTGACTCCGGTCGAGCAGCTGACGGAGACCCTGCGACGTGACAGCTCGTCGCTCTCCAAACGCTACGATGCCATCGTGATGGTCGCAGCGCTCGAGCAGGTAACGGCTGGACTGGCCGCTGCGATGGCAATCCCGGATGTCCTCATGTGTGTACGTGCGGGACGAACCCCGATCGAGGACATCAAGCGTTCGCTGGAAGAGATCGAGAAGACGGGCGCTCGTACGCGCGGCATCGTCATGTGGAACGCGCCGGTTCCCGTGCTCGCGGAACTGCGGCCCACCGAGGATGCGGAAATGGAGACGGAGGCGGTAGCCTAGCGGCGCGTCAGCGCGACTTTGTCGGGCTGAGGTACTGTGGAAGTCGCTCGCGCCTGGCCGAATGCGCGATGAGAGCCACAAGACGCTTCTCGCGCGTCTCCTCGCGCTTCGCACTCGAGACATAGTGACCCGCCACACGACGATAGTAGGGCGGCTGCGTCTCGAAGAACGTCCAGGCGCGGCGATTCTTCCTGAACCGCGCCTCCTGCAGCGCATCAAGCCCGGCGGCCTTGCGCTCGAAGGCATACACGCCCGACCTGGCCTCGTCACGACGTTCCCACGCGGCCAGCCCAGCGGGGCGCATGCGGTCCTCCTCGATGAGCTTCTTCACCTTCGCGATGTTCACGTTGCTCCAGATGCTCACCGGCTTCCGCGGCGTGAAGCGGATGACGTACTGTTCCGCGTCGATCGACTTGCGAACACCATCGATCCAACCGTAGCACAGCGCTTCGTCGACGGACTCCGGCCAGCCTATGCCAGGTCTTCCCGTTCCCTGCTTCCAGTAACCCACCCACAACTCCCCAACGCTTGCGTGGTGTGCGTCGAGCCAGTCTCGAAACTCGTATGGTGTGGCGAAGAACTGCGCAGCTGTCATGCCGCATGATGTCGACTAATCTTCGCCGATGCCATACATGTGGGCGGACACACTGCAGGCCGCTGAGCGCGCGCACCTCCTGCGACTTCTCGCCTGGGCCGCTGCGAGCATCCTGTGCGGGACAGGATTGCTCGCGCTCCTGCGCGCGCGCAACCTGAGCTCGGCGCTTCTCGGACATTTCGCCATCCAGTCCGCGTCATGGGGAGTGGCGATCGCGCTGTTTGCTGTCAGTCATTTCCAGACCCTTGCGCCGAGGGATGTGGGAAGCGCGACGCGGCTGGATCGAATGCTGTGGCTGTACATCGGACTCGATTCGGGCGCTGTGGCCGTCGGCCTCACCCTTGCCGCGCTGGGATGGCGCATGGGACGTCGGATGAGTCTCGTTGGGGCCGGAATGGGGGTCATCGTCCAGGGATGTGCGCTCGCCCTGCTCGACCTCATTCTCGCCGGGCAGATCTCGAGGTAAGATTGCAGGGGCAACGTCGGCGATCCGATTGCGTAGACATCGCATCGCCCGAGCTGACCAAGGCAGAGATCACAGTTCGGTCAGCTGTCTGCGTCAATTTTCGGGATGAGCTCGAACAGTTGTTCCGAGGCTGAAAACACTGATGCAGAGAACTGATTGACTGTCAGCTCTGCTCTGGCTCCCGGAAACTGATGCACAAAACTGGTCGACTGATAGCACTGCCTTGGTTCCCAGATACGGTATGTCCGTGGCTTCACCTTGGCTGTACCTTATGTCATGACGATCCGCGGCTACTCAGATCGTATCAACCATGCGTTCGCCTTTGCAGCGAAACACCACGACCGGCAGGTTCGGAAAGGGACGCGTCTTCCGTACCTGACGCATCCCGCGAACGTCGCCGTGATCCTGACGCGGTACGACCAGGACGAGCAGACGATCGTTTCCGGCATCCTGCACGACGTGATCGAGGATTGCGTGCGGGACGGATTCACCCGCGACATGCTCGAGCAGCGCATCGGTGACAAGTTCGGGCCCGATGTGCTGGAGACCGTCCTTGCCGTGACGCACCGGCAAGTGGACGAAGAGGGAATCGAGCTGTCCAGCGAAGAGCGCAAGGACGACTACCTGGCGCGTCTCGCCGCGGCTTCGGAGCGTGCACGCTGGGTCTGCGCCGCCGACAAGGTGCACAATGGCAGCTCCATCCTCGCCGACCTCGAGCGCACACTGGACCCCGACACCGTGTGGTCGCGGTTCAATGTCGGGCGGCTTGGCACGGTGCGGTGGTACCGCCGCGTCTATGAGCGGTTGCGCGAAATCGGGTTCTCTGCGCCGATCATGCTGGAGTTGCTCGAAGTGGCAGAGCAGCTCGAGCAAAAGGGCAAATAGCGCGCGTCAGACGCCGGCCAGCTCTCCTGACGGATATGTGCGCGCCACGTAGTCCTCGAGGATCACGAGAAACTCCTGCACAATGTGGTCGCCCTTGAGCGTCGTGAGCAGCTGGCCGTCCATGTAGACCGGCGCCTTGGGTTCCTCGAACGTGCCGGGCAGCGAGATGCCGAGGTTGGCGTGCTTCGATTCGCCCGGACCGTTCACGACGCATCCCATGACGGCAACATGCATCGTTTCCACGCCTGGTCGTGAGGTCTTCCACACGGGCATCTGTTCGCGCAGGTAGGTCTGGATGTCTTCCGCCATGTGCTGGAAGAACGTCGACGTCGTCCGCCCGCAGCCCGGACAGGCCGTAACCTGAGGAGCAAAGCTCCGGAGGCCGAGTGATTGGAGAATCTGCTGAGCTACCAGGACCTCCTCTGTTCGATCGCCATTCGGCTTCGGTGTGAGGGAGACGCGGATGGTGTCGCCGATTCCCTGCGCGAGGAGAATCGAGAGCGCTGCCGCGCTGGCGACCTGCCCCTTCATGCCCATCCCGGCTTCGGTGAGGCCGAGGTGCAGCGGGTAATCGCACCGCGTGGCGAGGCGGCCGTACACTTCCACGAGGTCCTGCACCTGAGAAACCTTGGCCGAGATGAGGATCTTGTCGTGTGCCAGGCCGACGTCTTCGGCCATCTCCGCGGAGCGAAGCGCGGAGGCGAGCATCGCCTCCATGTAGACGTCCTTGGCTGTTCTCGGGTATCCGGCCACTGAATTCTCGTCCATCATCTCCGTGAGGAGATCCTGGTCGAGCGAGCCCCAGTTCACGCCGATGCGCACTGGCTTCGCGTTGTCTACCGCGATCTGGACGATCGTGCGAAAGTGCTCGTCGCGCCGCTTTCCGCCCACGTTGCCGGGATTAATGCGGTACTTGGCGAGCGCGCGTGCGCATTCCGGGTACTTCGCAAGCAGCAGGTGCCCGTTGTAGTGGAAATCGCCGACAATGGGGGCGTCCACTCCGATGTCGTGCAGGCGGGCGGCAATCTCCGGGACAGCCGCGGCGGCCTCGTCGTTGTTCACGGTGATCCGGACGAGCTGCGAACCCGCCGATGCCAGCGCAGCAATCTGGGCGGCGGTGCCCTCGGCGTCGGCGGTATCGGTGTTCGTCATCGACTGGACAACGATGGGATGCGCAGATCCCACGGGGACGTTCCCGACGAAAGCGGTGACGGTCTGGCGGCGCGGAGCGAATGGCACGGATTCAGCGGGTAGAGGTACGGACGAAAGCTACAGCGGTAGTCCTCGTGCGTGGAGCGCGCAGCCGGGATAACTTCTGGCCATCGCACAGGTTGAGTGATTGTCCCAGCAGCGCGACCACGGAGGAGTCGATGGAAGAGAACAATGCAGGAGGCGGCACCGGTACGGGAGCGCCCGCTGGCGCAGTTCCTCCCCCACGCCCATCGGGAAAGCACAGCGCTCGGCGTTGGATCCTCATCGGGGCCGCTATCGTCCTCATCGTACCGGCGGCGTTGATGGCGGCATGGACGGCCATTGCGCTGAACTGGAGCTACTCAGAGGGAAATCGAGCCGGCTACATCCAGAAATTTTCGCACAAGGGCTGGCTGTGCAAGACGTGGGAGGGGGAGCTGCAGACGGCGAACATCCCGGGCTCAGCGCCACAGGTGTTCCTCTTCACGGTGCATGACGACAGCGTCGCGACCCAGCTGACGCAGCTCATGGGCTCACGGGTGACCCTTTCGTACAAGGAACACCGCGGCGTGCCAGGCTCCTGCTTTGGCGACACCAACTATTACGTCACTGGCGCGAAAGTGGTGCAATAGGTCCGCGCGCGCGTTCGCCGGACGTCTTGCTTTTTGGACGCCCCCTACGGCGCGATGGTGTGGATTCCAACGCCATTGAAAGGCGCGCGTCGATAGTACTGCGCAGCGAGACGAGGTCCAAGCCGAGCCGGAGCTGTCCGATGTCGAGGACGGGAGTGTCTCCAGAATCGAGCAATCTGCCGGCGAATTGAACGGCATTCGCGACCCCGATCCCCAGCTCCGTGTGAAGCTGCCGGATGACGGCGAGTCGCAAGATCCCGTGATAGGGGATGCGGCGAGCGACTCCCTGACGTACTGAAATGACGTCGGGGAGGCTTTGCTGCGACAATACATTGTCCGTCCATTTTCTGGGTGCGTCAATCGCAAGCGTAACAACATCAATGTTGTACAGTCGCATACAATGATACTATTTTAAAATGATATTAAAAGTCAGGAGATTAGGTACGAAATATACTATTTCTGGAGGTAATTTACACAAGGACCCATAATAAGCCTCGCCGGGGTCCGCATTCCTCTTAATAGACTGTGCACCTCTTCGAGGCCCGCTACCACATCATGCTGGCAATGCAGCCGATGGAACGAACTACCAGTTCATTCCATCACGTTCGGCATCAGCTTCTAGCTCCTCACTTGGCGGCAACAAGGAGTGTACCGCACCACACATCACCGCGGCTTGGCGCGCCGAGTCGGTGCCGCCAGCAGTGGATCATCAGGCCACTCGTGCTTCGGGTAACGTCCGCGCAGGTCCTTGCGCACCTCGAAGTAGGAAGAGCGCCAAAAGCCCGCGAGGTCTCGAGTGACTTGTACCGGGCGATTTGCGGGCGAGAGCAACTGTAGCGTGAGTGACACCGCGCCGACGCGCGGCGTGTCCGTCAATCCAAACAACTCCTGGATGCGCACCGCAATGAACGGCGCCGTTGGATCACTGTAGTCAACACGAATGCGACTTCCGGTCGGGACGGTCACGTGCGTGGGAGCGAGCTGCTCGAGCCGACGTCGCTGCTCCCAGGTGAGCAAGTCCTGGAGAGCGCCGACGAGATCCATCTGCTCGACCTCTGTGCGACGACGCATACCGGCCAAGTGTGGACCAAGCCAGTCGTGCGCTGAAGCGAGCAACGCGTCTTGGCTCACATCGGGCCATGAGACATCATGCGTTCGAGCGAATCCAATGCGATCGAGAAAGCCACGCGCGCCAGCGGTCCACGGTAGCTTCACACCGCTTTCCCGCACGATGGCGTCCACGAGTACGTCCACGATACAATCAGTATCGGCGCTCGAAATGGACCCCTCGTGCAGCACGATGGCACCGAGCCGCCGTTGACGGACGGCGGTGACCATTCCCGCCTCCGCGTCCCACTCGACCAGGTCGCGCACCTCGATATCCTCCGCGAAGAGCGACTCGACATCCGCGCGATCAATGGGAGCTGCGAGATATACGCGTGCGTGCGGTGACTTTCCGTCCACGTCCGCCACCACGACGAACTCCATGCCGGCAAGTGATCCCGCCTGGTCGAGCACTGCGCCCGATCCGTTGCGCATGACATACCGGTTGCCACTGCCGCCGCGTCGCTGGGCGACACGCTCGGGATAGGCCAGCGCGAGCATGACACCAACCACCGCATCGTCCGCCTGATCACCGCCCGCGACACACGCGACCGCACGCCAACGCCGAGCCTGATCTCGAACGCGTCGAAGGACATCGTGATCAACATCCGGCGAAGTGGCGCGCTCAAGAACGTGCGCAACCCTGGTGCGGAGATCGACGTCGCGCGCGCCCAGGTCACGTCGGAGGATGTCGCGCTCTTCGAGAAGCGCGGCGACGACACATGCCGTCGCGCCGACACCGCGCGCGGTAGCCACCAGGATCATGTGCGAAAGTCGCGGATGCAAGCCGAGCATCGCCATCGCGCGACCGTGCGACGTGATGCGATTGTCGGAGGACACTGCACCGAGCTGCCGAAGCAGCGCCCGTGCGTGAGACAGCGCGGCCGGGGGCGGAGCGTCGAGCCAGCGCAGTTCGGTCACGCCCCCAACACCCGCTGCAGCAAGGTCGAGTGCCAACGGTGCGAGATCGGCATCGAGGATTTCCGGCCGACTGCGCTCCGACAGATATCCCGTCTCGTATTCAGGCCAGAGCCGGTAGCATACGCCCGCTGCTGTCCGACCTGCGCGCCCCGCTCGCTGATCGGCCGATGAGCGCGATGCATGTACGGTCTCCAGTCGCGACATGCCTGTTCGCGGTGAGAATCGCGACACCCGCGACACACCGCTGTCCACGACGACACGAACGTCCTCGATCGTAAGGCTCGTTTCCGCAATCGACGTTGCAAGGACGACCTTGCGGACACCCACCGGCGCCGGTGAAATCGCCTCGTCCTGACGCTGCTGAGATAGATCGCCATACAGCGGGAGCACCAGCACCTCACCGCCGAGCGGTGACCGTCCAAGTATGTCGAGACATCGGCGGATCTCTCCCGCACCGGGAAGGAACGCGAGTACACCACCCTCACATTCCTTCAGCGCGGCGTGAATGGCATCGGCTACGCAGGCCTCCATCCGGCTGTCGGGGCGACATGGGCGATGCCGGACGACGACCGGGAATGCGCGGCCCACACTCGTGACGACAGGTGCGCGCCCGAGCAGCGTCGAAACGGCCGCTCCGTCGAGGGTCGCGGACATCACGAGAATCCGTAGATCCGGCCGAACGAGTGCTTGCGTCTGAAGGGTCAGGGCGAGGCCCAGGTCGGCGTTCATGCTGCGCTCGTGGAACTCGTCGAACAGCACGGCGCCCGTGGCTTCGAGCGTCGGGTCGTCGAGCAGCATGCGCGTAAGGATGCCCTCGGTCACCACTTCGATACGCGTCGCAGCGGAGACACGCGTCTCACCCCGCACGCGGAAGCCGACGGTTGCACCGACCGGTTCATCCAGCGTGGCCGCCATACGCCGCGCGGCCGTACGCGTGGCCAGACGCCGAGGCTCGAGCATGAGGATGCGCCGACCGTGCAGCCAGGGTTCGTCGAGAAGCGCGAGGGGGACGCGCGTCGTCTTGCCCGCACCGGGTGGGGCCTGCAGCACGGCAGCATTGCCTGCCCGCAGGCACGCACGCAGATCGGGCAGTACCTCGTCGATCGGAAGCGGCATCTCGCGTTGCGCGTCAGGAGGCATCCGAGGCGCAATGTAATCGTGCTTGGCGATGGCGTATGCCCACGCCATCTTTCACCATCATGCCGAAGTTCGAGATCTTCCGAAGCTCGCAAGTCTCCACGGACTGCGACCAATGCGGCGGCCGCGTCGACCTCCTCAAGGGTGGGGTGTGCACGCGCTGTCGCCGGATTCTCTGTTACACGCACCTGCACGGATCCTGGGTTCGGCGCCTGCTGGCCGATCTCGGCGTCGGTACGATCTGCGTGCGGTGTCGCGCGAAACGCGCCTGACTGATTCGTTAGACGAACGCGACCGCATGGTGTAGCTTGCAGGCGCGAAGGTGTTCGCCGCAGCCACCACTGCGTCACTTCCCTGCCCCAGCCTATGCGCGGTCGGACGTCCAGCCTGGCAATCGTCGTCGGTTCAAGCATGATCGCGACGTCAGGCATCCTCGCGCAGACGGCGTCACGAATGTCGGCCCCACCGGGATCAATCGTCGCGGCGCTTGCCGCCCGGAGTGACAGCCGCGACGTCACCGTGGCCGGCCGCGCGGTGGTTGCGACCGGAAAGCTGCAAACCGGCGCATTCGACATCGCCATCGAGGATGGCACCTCGGGGCTCCGCCTCTTCTCCCGCTCTCCGCTGGTCGAGGTGAAGGAGGGAGATAGCATCACGGCGACCGGCGCCATCAAGAAGTATCGCGGCAACGTCGAACTGGTGGCTACCACCGTTTCAATTGTCCGGGCCTCCCCCCGGATCGTGGTGCCGAAGGAGCTGCTCGTCGAGGCGGATGCGATCGCCAAGCACGCGAGTGAGCTCATCCGCGTGCACGGACGCGTTGCCGGCTTCGGCCACAGCGAAGGTGGCCAGTGGCTGCGGCTCACGAACGAAGGCGCGGCGAGCCGAGGCGCGATCACGGTATGGATTCCGGCGAACCATGGCGCACCGATCGACATCAGCTCGGTACAGATGTCGGACAGCATGATGGTGACGGGCGTCGTCACGTCGTATCAGGACAACGTCGATGATCCGGTCGTGTGGCAGCTTGTACCGCGTGACGCGAAGGACGTCCAGGTGCTCGAGAGTGCCGCAATGGTTCCTCCCTGGCTGCTCTGGGTGGCGCTCGCTGTCGCCGTCGTCCTCGGCACCATCCTCGCGGTCAGCCGTATCGGCGCGCGACGCCAACTGCTCACACTCCGTGAAACGGAAGCGCGCTACCGGCAACTGCTGGCACTGCTGCCAGACGCCGTACTTGTCCACTCGCGCGGTGTGATCCTCTTCACCAATCCGGCGGCGGCCGAGTTGCTCGGCCTGCCTTCCGAGCAATCGCTGATCGGCAAGACATTGCTCGACTTCGTGCACGCGGAGTCTCGCGAAGCGTTCGCGTCACGCGACGGCGCGGGGACTGATGCATCCGCTGCCCGTACAATACGCGTGCGCGCCCAGATGCTGAGCGCGGGCGGGAGCCTGGTGGAAGTCGAGGTGACGTCGAGCGCGTGCGTCTACCACAACCAGCCGGCAACCGTGGTCCTGGCGCGCGACATCACCGCGCAGCTGCGCTATGAGCGCGACTTGCACGCCCTTGCCCTGGTCGACGAGTTGACGGGGCTTCAGAACCGTCGCGCCTTTACGCTCTTCGCCGAGCAGGAGCTGGCGCGCGCTCGTCGATATGGTCGCACGCCGGTGGTTGTGTTCGCCGACCTTGACGGGTTGAAGCAGATCAACGACCAGTACGGACATGCCGCCGGCGATGCGGCTATTCGTCTCGTGGCGAACGCACTGAAGAGCATCTTCCGTGAGACGGACATTGTGGCGCGCTGGAGCGGTGATGAGTTCGTCGCGTTGATGGTGGAAGGCAGTGAAGAAGCATCGCAGCTCATCGGGGCGCGGCTCGATGCGGCGATCGCGGTGCAGTCACCACCCGGACTTCCGTACATCGTTACCGCGAGCGTTGGTGCGACGGCGCTGGATCCGGAACTGCCGTTGCGCGATGCGATGGAGCGCGCCGACGTGGAGCTGTATACGCAGAAGAAGCGTGGTCGGCGTAGCAAGGTCCGCGCGACGCCGATTGGTGTCGACCTCGTGCGGCACCAGGACTAGCTTACGGCCATGCCCAGGTTCGTGATTCCCGAGTGGCGAGGATTCATTTGTGGCCCTGGTGCGACATGGATTCCCGCTTTCGCGGGAATGACGAACGAGCAGACGGACTCCCACGTTCATGGAAATGACGAACGAGCAGATGGATTCCCGCATTCGTGCGAACGAGGTTCAGCAATGACTGACAACATCCTGATGACGCGGCGCTCGTGGCTCGCCTCTGTCGCCGCCACTGTTGCAAGCGGTGTCGCGCTCGGCGCGCTCTCGTCCTCCGCGAGGGCGGAAAGCGTGGCGACGCCGCTCACGGTTTACAAGGATCCGTCGTGCGGCTGCTGCACGAAGTGGGTGGCGCACCTGAATGCGAATGGCCTCAAGCCCGTCGTGAAGGATCGCTCCGACATGGCGTCACTGAAGGACAGCCTCGGCGTACCGAAGGACCTGCGTTCGTGCCACACTGCGGTGGCGGGGAAATACGTGATCGAGGGCCACGTGCCCGCGGCCGACCTGAAGCGATTACTCGCGAGCGCTCCGAAGGACGTGATCGGAATCGCAGTGCCCGACATGCCCTCGGGCTCGCCGGGCATGGAAATGGGTGCTCGCAAGGATCGCTACGACGTCATCGCATTTGACAGTGGCGGCAAGACGCACGTGTTCGCGTCACACGCGTAGCGAACAGAATCGGACGCTTGCATCGCTGCGTCACCAGAAAGAGATTCGCGTCAGCAGAATGTGCCGCACACAATTCGCGAAGACGTCGGGCCTACGCGAAAGGATCATGCAGTGCCGCCCGATCGGAACCTGGTGGTAACACCGGGCACTCCGACGCGACACGGTCGAGGTGCCGTCCGGGCGGTACCCGGCCGTTGTCGTGCGCGGCGCGTGAGGACTCCGCGCCGCTATTTCGTTGCGAGAAGTCCATCGGGCAAATGCCCCGCGGCTCCGCCTTGACCACTTTCAGTGCGCGTCTTCCTGAAGTGGTATTTGGGCGCCCTCTGAATTGCCTTTGGGCGAACCCGTCAACCGCAATGGCGCTTACCCCCGTGATCGGAACCACTCCCGCACCGAAGCGAATCGCGAAGCAGGAGTTCGCGTTCCTTGAACGATGGAACACGGTGCGAGAACTCCTACTGAAAGAGGGGATTGGCACGACGTTCCGGCGGAGCCTGTGCCACCGGAAATGCGCGATGAGGTAGCCCTCGCCGTGCACGCCCGTGGCGGACAGCTGCGCGTTCAGAAGGCTGCCTGGGGCTTTTCGTATGCGCAACAGATCGCGCGCAGGGAGAAATTCGAATTGCTGGATGACGCCCTCCTTCCGCGTACTTGGTTACCGTCGACGCTTGGAAGGCGTCGCCACCGCGCGAGCAACTTTACCGCAGAGAGTCCTCGAGCGGGAAGCGGTCGCAACTCGGCCACCGGGCGGCCGTCGTGCGTCACGGTGACGGATTTCTCCACCGACGACGCGTTCGCGGACGCGACCACCATGATTCCGCATGGTCGCGTACGGTGCAGTTGGACATATGTTCAATGTGTCACCGGTGATACATCAGTGACAAGCCTTCATAGTGCAGCTACTCGGTATTGGCGCCGTTGGCTATTTCATCGGCGAGAAATCCGTCGGGTACATGAACCGTGACTCCACCTTGAGCACCTTCAGTCCCTCGGCGTCCGATGCCGCGGTCACCTGCTTCCATTCCGGATCCACGCGGAACTCTGCCCAGGCCTTCGTGGCGGCTTCGCGGTCCGGGTACGCGAGGATGTAGACGAGCGTCGTCTGAGCGAGCGCTGTATCGGCGGGTGTGAAGTAGACCACGTTCGTCATCCCGTGCTTCGCGAAGATCTGCATGGTGTGATCGCGAAAGCGCTTGTGGAGCAGCGGCATCTGGCCTGGTGCGACCGTGTAGGTGCGGATCTCGAAGACGCGGTCTGCGGCTGCGTTGAGCTTGGCGGTTGCTGTCGGAGCGGAGGCCGCGCGCGCGGGGAGTGCGTTGACGGCGAAGCCGCTGACGACGGCGCCGAGGAGGAAAGCGGGAACGACGAGTGACCTGTGCATGGAGCTCCGTGAAGTTTGAATGTTCAGCATCAGTAAATGTCGAGATCACGGGCGGAAACAACGCGACCGGAGAAGCGCGATCGAACTTCGCTCAGCAGCCTTTCGTCCGAGGCGCCGAAGAAAAGCTGATGATAGAGGATCAACAGGCCTGGTCGTGCGCGGGTGGCGATATCGCCCAATTGGGTAGCCGACGTATGTGCCTGGGCGTGGTAGGCCTGACGCGCCGGCGGGATGGTTGCGAAGCCGCTGTCGGAATAGACCTCGTGAATCAATACGGCGCAGCCGTTGCACTCGTTCGCCGCGTGCGAATCCGCGCGTGAGTCACCGCTCAGGACGATGACGCGGTCGGGCGTCTCGATGCGGTAGCCGAACGCGTACTTCCACCCCGAGTGCGGGACGGCAAATGCGCGGACGGTGATGCGTGAGTCCTTGAAGACCGGTCCCTCCTCGATCTCGTGCACGATGGTCTTCCAGCCGTCGTGCGACGGACCCCCCGAGGAGCCAACACGCTCGGCGATATCCTCCGCGTTTCCGTCGAGGATCCCAGCGACGAGGCGTCTGGTGCCTTGCGGGCCGTAGATGTCGAGCGCAGTCGCGCGTCCCTGGATCCAGGGCGTGAAGATCACGTCAGCGAGGCCGAGTGTGTGGTCGGAATGGAGGTGGGTGAGGAAGACGCGATCGAAGTACGGCGATGGTTGGCCCGACGATTGGGTCGACGTACCACGTGGAGCGAACGCCTTAACGCCATTTCGACCGGCAGCGGCCGCGCGGCGGACGACCCCGGCTCCGGCGTCGAAGAGGTAGGCAACGGAGTCGACGACGATTGCGACGGCCGGGCCGCTGCGATCCGGATCGGGGATTGGGGTGCCCGTTCCCAGCATAACCACCTGTGTTCTCCCAAGCTGCGCCGCCGCCATCACCGGCTGGCAGAGCGACAAGCCAACGAGCAGACGCAGCGCGCGCATATGAGTCCAGGGAAGAATCGTGACCACGCACGCGCCACCGCGTGACGTGTGCAACTATATGCCGGTGTTGCTCGACCTCGGTGGTGGCGGAGGTACCAGTGCCGCGCGAGCGGCGTCGAGCTGAACCTTCACTGCCGCGGGCCCCGTGCCACCTTCGATCTCGCGGTGCCGCACAGATCGCGCTGGTTGCAGCGCGTCGAATACATCCGTCGAGAAGAGTGGATGAGCCGCCGAGAACGACGCGATCGGCATGTCCCACAGTTCGGTCCGTGTGCTTTCGGACTCGCGCACCAACGCGCCAACTGCTCCATGGGCTGCGCGAAAGGTGGCGCCCTTCCGCACGAGGTAGTCCGCAAGGTCGGTTGCCATCATCGTGCTCGACAAGGCCGCCGCCATGCGATCCGTCCTGAACGAACACTCCGCAAGCGCCCCCGACACCGCGGGCAGGACGAGGAGCAGAATATCCGTGGCGTCGAAGAGGGGACGCTTGTCATCCTGCAGATCCTTGTTGTAGCTCGTTGGGAGGCCTTTGAGTGTTGCGAGTAGCGAAGTGAGGTCACCGAGCATGCGCGCCGCGGATCCGCGGGCAAGCTCCAAGGCGTCCGGGTTGCGCTTCTGCGGCATCATGCTGGAGCCCGACGTGAAGCCCTCCCCGAACTGCACGAAGCCGAACTCGCTCGAGCCGTAGATGATCAAGTCCTCCGCCAAGCGCGACAGGTGAATCCCGATCATCGTCGACGTGAAGAGCACCTCAGCGATGAAATCGCGGTCGGACACGGCGTCGATGGAATTCGGCGACACAGCATCGAAACCAAGCGTGCCCTGGATGAGCACGCGCGAGATGGGATAGGCCGATCCCGCGACCGCACCCGAGCCGAGCGGAAGCACGGCCGCCGAGCGTTGCGCAGACTTGAGTCGGCCGCGATCCCGCTCCAGCGGCCAGAAATGAGCGAGCATCCAATGCGCGGCCGCGACGGGAATTGCGCGCTGCATGTGGGTGTACGACGGCATCAGCGCATCCTCGAGTGTCGATGCCTGGTCGATCATCGCCTGCTGTAAACCGCGCACAGCAGCGTCGAGCCGAGTGCATACTTCCATGGTCCACAACCGCGTAGCCGTTGCGACCTGATCGTTCCGCGAACGGCCGGTGTGCAGCTTCGACGCGACGTCGCCGATCTCGAGATGCAGCAGGCGATCGATGAGGGTGTGCACGTCTTCATCGGACTTGATGGGCTGCTCGCCATTCTCCAGACGCAACGCCACAGCATCCAGACCGCGCTCCATTTCGGAGCTTTCGTCGAGCGTCAGCACACCGGCGTTCCACAGCGCGACTGCCCACGCCTTCGACAACCGGACATCGTGCGGCCAGAGCCGGAAGTCGATGCCGATGGAGTTGTTCAACGCATCGAAAGCGGCTGTGGGGCCAGCGCCGAAGCGTCCGCCCCACAGCTTGTGTGTCTTCGGTGCAGCAACCGTCGCGTCAGACACCGGCAAGCTCGCCAATCGGAGTCGGTGCATTGTCAGCAGCCTTCGATGCGGCAAGCTCCTGATCCTTGATGGCACGCACCCGTGCCGGGAGCGCGAAGAGACGAATGAATCCGGCCGCGTCGCTCTGCTGATAGACGTCGTCCTCGCCGAAGGTGACGAAGCGCTCGTCGTACAGCGCGTGCTCGCTTTGACGTCCCACGACCTGCATGCCGCCCTTGTACAGACGCAGCGTCACGGTGCCAGTGATGCGCTCCTGCGTGACGTTCACGAATGCGTCATACGCCTCGCGCTCGGTGGTCCACCAGCGTCCTTCGTATACGAGGTCCGCATAACGCGGTGCGATGACATCCTTCGCCGAGAGGGTCTTGCGATCGAGGATGAGCTGCTCGAGCTCGGAGTGCGCGGTATAGAGCAGCGTTCCACCTGGCGTCTCGTACACGCCGCGCGACTTCATGCCGACCATCCGATCCTCGACGAGGTCGATACGGCCGACACCGTGCTTGCCGCCGATGGCATTCAGGGCCGAGACGAGCGCGAATGGTCCGAGGGCGACGCCGTTGACGGTGACAGGCGTGCCCTTCTCGAAACCGATCACGACATCTTCCGCTTCATCCGGCGCCGCACTGGGCTCCGCGGTCAGCATGAACATGTCGGGCTTCGGCGCGGAGTTGGGGTCCTCGAGGTTGCCGCCCTCGTGGGAGAGATGCCAGAGGTTGGCGTCCCTCGAATAGATCTTCTCCTTCGTTGCGGTGATGGGGATGCCCTTCGCCGCGGCGTAGTCGATGGCGTCCTCGCGGCTGCGAATGTCCCACTCACGCCACGGTGCGATCACGGGCAGCTCGGGCGCGAGGGTGGCGAAGGTCATCTCGAAGCGGACCTGGTCGTTGCCCTTGCCGGTGCATCCGTGCGCGAGCGCATCAGCGCCCACGCGATGCGCAACTTCGACCTGACGTTTGGCGATGAGCGGACGCGCCATGGCGGTGCCGAGTAGGTACTTCCGATTGTAGACGGCGCCGGCGCGGAGGGTGGGGAAGATGAAGTCGCGCACGAACTCTTCGCGCAGGTCCTCGACGTAGCACTCCTCGGCGCCTGAGGCCAGGGCCTTCTCGCGCACCCCACGCAGCTCCTCGGCGCCCTGCCCAATGTCGGCCGCTACGCAGATGACGCGTGCGTCGTAGTGCTCACGCAGCCAGGGAACAATGATGGAGGTGTCGAGGCCGCCGGAATATGCGAGGACAATGGTTTTAGCCATCAGAGTGCTCCTGTTGGGAAAATCGGAACTGCTTGAGCTTGGAACTGCGTGAACATGGATTCCCGCTTTCGCGGGAATGACGAACCCCCTTCGATCACCCACGCTTTGTCGGGCGCGCAGTTATTCAATTATACATAACCTCTGCATATTTACACAATTGGACGCTTGTGGTCAACTCCTTCGCGTGAAGCAGCGCCACAAGCGACATCAGCTCTCCCCGGCAAGCACGAGAAGGCGCCCCGTGAGCGCGACCCGCGCCTCCGCCGACCGGGTGACAATGAGGATGGTGTCGTCGCCGGCGATGGTGCCGAGCACCTCCGGAAATTCCTCCTGATCGATCGCCTCAGCGATTGGCTGAGCGCCGCTGCGAACGGTGTGTAGAACGATGAGCTCGCCAACACCGCTGATACGAGAGAAGAGTTGAGGTAACAAGCTCTTCAGCAACGGCTTATCGTCGTCCTCGCTCAGGGACTCCGGTACGACGTATCTCACCCCGCTTTCCCCCGAAATGCGGGCCAGACCGAGGTCGTGGAT
>JBBQFW010000038.1:0-20369 GCA_038322445.1 Gemmatimonadales bacterium | reverse complement strand
CGACCAGCATTTCCGCCGCAGTGACAACGGACAGACACTCTACAATCCGTTCGTCGGCAACTTCATCATCGACGCCTTCACCACCGAGATCGGCGCCGAGGCCTACCTGAAGAGCGACGGCATCATGCTGATGGCGGGCCTGACGGGCGGCGAAGTGCATGGCCAGGTCACGGCGCCGGGAAAGCGCGGACCGACGTACCTCGCCAAGGTGGGTATCGACGAGCAGCTCAGCACGGACCTGCGTGTCCGCCTGACGGGTTCCATGTACAAGACTGACCGCTCGGTGAACAACACGCTGACCAGCGGCGATCGGGGCGGCTCGCGGTACTATGACGTCCTCGAGAACACGGCGTCCACCGAGACAACCAACGCGTGGTCGGGCGCGATCCAGTCCGGCATGCGCAACATGGTGACGGCGTACGTGTTCAACCCGTTCGTCAAGTACCGCGGTGCGGAGTTCTTCGGCAACGTCGAGACCATCACGGGCGCTAGCCCAACCGAGCTGTATCGCCGGACGCTGCGCCAGGTCGTGGGCGAAGGCCTCTACCGCTTCATGAATGACAAGCTGTATGTCGGCGGTCGCTACAACACGGTGAGCGGCGAGCTGTCGGGCATCCAGAACGACATCACGGTCACCCGCAACCAGCTTGGCGGCGGATGGTTCGTGACGCCCAACGTGCTCTCGAAGATCGAGTTCGTCCGCCAGAGCTACGGCGACTTCCCCACGAGCGACATCCGGAGTGGTGGCAAGTTCCAGGGCTTCATGGTTGAGGGCGTTGTCGCTTTCTAAGGGTGGAGCTTCCACCAGGAGTAGCAACATGACACAGATCGCAGGCCAATCCGCCTCTCGCATTGCCTGGGAGGCGAGCACCCAGGGAGGACCAGTGGTTCTCGCCACAAAGCCATTCAGTGGCCTGGACGCGCCCCTCGCCGTGGCACGGTGGCTCGCGACGCGCGAGGACCGCGCCCTTCACGTGGTAACGGTGCTCGAGCAGCCGAATGGTATTGCCGACGCCGCGGGAATGCCCCCGCTTCCGCTCCGGTACTACGGAGAGGAGCGCGCCACGCTGGCGGAGGAACTGCGGCGCGCGCTCACACTCGACGGCACGGGATGCGACCTGCCGAACGTCGACGTACTGGACGGACCCGCGGCGCAATCCATCGTCGATGTCGCACGCGCGCGTGACGCGCGCGTCATCGTCATCGGCACCGGCAAGCACGACCCGATCGGACGCTTCATCTATGGCGAGCGCGCCCTGGACATCGTGTCCGTGGCCGATCGCCCCGTGCTGATTGTGCCCCCTCACGCCGTCGCACAGTCAGTCTCACTGGCGGTGGTGGCCGTCGATTTCAGTGCGGCCAGCCTCAGGGCCGCAGCTGCCGCGCTGCCGATGCTCTCCGCGGGCGGTCGGCTCATACTCATTCACGTGCGCGCACCCACGCCCGTAAAGGGGGAGCTCACCGAGCGGCGGGAGTTCACGTACGAACGCGAATGCGAACGGAAGTTCAAGGACTTCCTCCGCCAGCTTCCGTCGCTCCCCGGGGTGCTGATCGAGACGCGATACCTGCGTGGCGATCCGGCAGGCACGATCGTGGCGATTGCGAACGCGCAGGCGGCGGGACTGATCGCCTGCGGCCGCGCCGGTCATTCGTTCATGCAGCGGCTGCTCGTGGGCAGCGTGTCCAGCGCAATCGTACGGCATGCCATCTGTCCAGTCCTCGTCGCGCCGGAACACGCGTCCGACCGTCTGCCCTGATCGCCCGCTCCCCGTCGCACGCTCGAAGCCTCACGCGCTGAATGGCGCGTGGGGCCTCACACGGTCTGGTCCCGCGCCACGGGCAACGAGAATCGCACGGTCGTTCCTACGCCGAGCGTGCTCTCGATCCAGATATTGCCGCCGTGCGCTTCAACAATGCCTCGCGAAATCGGGAGGCCGAGGCCCGCACCATGCCGCGTGCCGCGGCGCGCATCGGCCGGTGATTGATAGAACTGCTCGAACACGTGCGGAAGCGCCTCGGGCGAAATGCCTTCGCCGGTGTCCGTGATGACGAAGAGCACTTCCTCTCCGTCGGGATGCGCGTTGACCGACACCGAGCCGCCCGGCGGCGTGAACTTGATTGCGTTGCCGATGAGGTTCGACAGCAACTGGGTGACGCGGTCGGGATCGGCGTGGACGGCGGGCAGGTGCGCCGGCAACTGGAAGTCGAGCGATATGCGGCTCGCCTCCGCGAGCGGCCGCAGGCTCTCGATGCTCCGCGCAGCGAGCGCCGTGGCGTCCACGGCGCGGGGGGCCACATGCAGACGACCGCCCCGGAGTCGAGTGGTATCGAGCAGGTCCTGGATGAGTGCGTCGATCTGTTCCGCCGCCTGCTGGATGACCCGCACGCGTTCCATCACGTGCGCGGGGAAGTTCGCCACGTCCTCATCGTCGACGATGCTGCGCGCGAGCATCTTCACCGCATTGGCCGGATTCCGCAGGTCGTGTGACACGATGCCAAGCATGTCTTCGCGCCCTTGCATCGCGGCCCGCAACGCATTTTCGACGCGCTGCCGTGCGCTGATGTCGCGCAGGACCGCGGCGTAGATGTTCCTGCCGTCCACCTCGATGCGCTGGATGGACGCCTCACAGGGGAATTCCTCGCCGTCGCGGCGCAGCCCACTGAGCTGCTGGCGGTCGCCCATGTGACGCGCGCGGCCGTGAGCGGCGCCAAAGCCATTCACGTGGCCTTCGTGCGCGGAACGGTACCGCGCGGGCAGCAGCATCGCCAGCGGCTGGCCGCCGACGTCGCGTGCGTTCCAGCCGAAGATGCGCTCCGCGCCCTCGTTGAAGAACACGATCCGCTGCTCCGCGTCAACGGCAATGACGGCGTCGGCGGAGATCGCGAGCAAGCCCGCGAAGAGGTGCGGCGGAAGCACCTTGTGCATGGCCGCGTGCTCGGCGGCATGGATGGCGTTCTTCATCGCGGCGTTGCTCCGTGGGAACAGTGTAGGTGTATCTCCCGACGCGCATGTCAGGCGGCGTCGCCCGTATTGCGTTGTTCTCCCCGACAGTAGCGAGAACAATCGGCGCCGACATTTCGGGTGTGCGCGTACCCTCCACTCCGCATCCATCCATGTCAGCCGATATCAACGATACCGAAGTCGGCGCGCTCGTGAAGGGCGTCAACTCCCGCCGCGCCTTCCTTCGTACGGCCTCCCTCCATCCCATGCCCCTGCACGGGATGCCCATGACCATCATCGACAAGGATGGCTATCCGCTGCCCGCCCCCTATACGTGCGACGCGCTCAACGTCGCGCCCGGCGAGCGCTACGACGCCATCGTGAACTGCACCAATCCCGGCACCTGGGCCTTCCACTGCCACATCCTGCCCCACACCGAGAGCGAGCATGGCATGTTCGGGATGGTGACGGCGCTGGTGGTCAGCCAGTAATATGGAGCCGACTGCATCGCGGCCGCCTGTCACTTCGGGCGCCCGCCCGCTGACTCCCCCTTCGCCGGCAAGCATGTCCAGCGCGCCAGATGTCATCCGCATCATCCTCGCCGACGACCATCTCGTGGTGCGGGCCGGATTGAAGGCGTTGCTTGGCTCGACGAAGGATATCGAGGTGGTGGGAGAGGCAGCGAATGGGCGCGATGCCATCGCGCTCGTCGAGCGCGTCAAGCCGCACGTCGCGGTGATCGATCTCGACATGCCGCAGATGGATGGCATTGAGGCCACGAAGGAACTCGTGGCGATGCACTCGGCGACTCGTGTCCTCATCCTCACGATGCACACCGAGGATGACTATCTCGTGAACCTGCTCGCGGCCGGTGCCGCTGGCTACCTGGTGAAGAGCGCCGCCGACCGCGAACTCGCTGACGCCGTGCGGGCCGTGGCCGCCGGGGACATCTATGTCCAACCCTCCGCAGCGCGCGCACTCGCCCGCGAGGTCACACGCCGCGCCGAGCGGACCGACGAGCGGCAACGCTACCTGGCGCTCAGCGAGCGTGAGCGCGACGTCCTCGTCCTCGTGGCTGGCGGCTACTCGGCCTCCGAGATCGGCGAGAAGCTGTTCATCAGTCCGAAAACGGTGGAGACATACAAGCAGCGGATCTCGGAGAAGATGGGCATCACCCACCGCTCCGACTACGTGCAGATCTGCCTGCAGCTCGGATTGCTGCAGGCCAAACTATAGGAGAAACCATGCCCAAGGTGACCGGACCTCATATCCGCGATCTCACCCAGGAGGAAAGCATGGCGGTGCTCGGCGCACACAACGTCGGGCGCATCGCATTCACGCTGCACGATCGCGTGGACATCGCGCCTGTCAACTATGTCAGCGACGGGCAGTGGATCTTCGGGCGCACCAGCGCCGGGGCGAAGCTCGCCATGCTCCTGCACAACCCCTGGTGTGCCTTCGAGACGGACGTCATCGGTGGCCTCTTCGATTGGACAAGTATCGTGGTGAAGGGAACCTTCTCCCTGCTCGACCCGGCGGGCGGATCACCCGACACCTACGCGAACGCCGAGCGATTGCTCGCGCAACTCGTGGACGGCACGTTCACGGAGCACGACCCCGCACCGCACCGAAACTTCGTGTTCGGCATCTTCGTCCGCGAGATATCAGGGCGGACGGCCACGCCCTGATCACAACGCCGATGCCTAGTGGGCGTCCGCGGGCATCTCGGCGTGTGCCTTCGGTCGACGCAGGAGCAGGATGGCCGGGGACACACCGAGGAATACCAGCAGGATGTACAGCCACGCGTCGTTGAAGCTCAGCACGGCGGCCTGCTGCATGAGCTGACCATTGAGCGCAGCTAACGCTGCCTGCTTGGCGTCCATCAGCGCGAACCCGCGACTGACAAAGGCGCGCGTCAATTGCTCGAGCCTGGTGTCGGTGAGCAACGCGCCCCTGGTGAGGTCGCTGACCAGGTCGGCGCGGTGATACTGCGTATGCTTGGAGACGTAGTTCACGAGCACGGCGATTCCAAACGATCCCCCGAGCTGTCGCGACAGGTTGATCAGTCCCGCAGCCTGCTGCGCTTCCTGCGGCTCGAGGCTTCCGTACGCCGCATTGTTGATCGGCACGAACAGCAGCCCCAGGCCAAAGCCCCGGACGATCAGCGCCGCGCGTACGTCGGACTCGCCCGAGAGCGAGGACAGGTGCCCCATCTTCCACATGGAGACCGCGAACAGCGACACTCCGAAAGCGATCAGGATGCGCGGATCGACGAGGGGGACGCGTCCGTTCAGCAGCCAACCGCAAAGGAGGGCGCTGGCCATCGTCGCCAGCCCGCCGGGCAGCATCGCGAGCCCCGTCTGCGTTGGCGTGAAGTGAAGAACGCCCTGAGAAAACATCGGAAACAGGAACACGCCCCCGTACAATCCGAACCCGAGCGCGATGAAGAGGAATATCGACGCCGCGAGCGTTCGATTCTTCAGCACCCGCAGCTCCACGACTGGATGCTCGTTGCGTGACGACAGTTCCCACCAGAGCATCGTCAGGAGGCTCACCGTTGCCACAATCGCGAGCCGCAGGATCCAGGGATCCGCAAACCAGTCCTTGGAGTTGCCCTCCTCCAGCACATACTGCAGCGACCCGACTCCCGCGGTGAGAAGTCCGATCCCCCACCAGTCCACCGGGGTACGCTTGCGCGCGACGTCGGGTGGATCGTGAAGGAACGAGCTGACGAGGAACACGCTCATCGCGCCGATGGGAACGTTGATGAAGAAGACCCAGCCCCAGGTGTAGTTGTCCGTGATCCAGCCGCCGAGCGTGGGGCCGAGCGTTGGCGCGACAATCACGCCGAGCATGAACACGGCTTGAACGAGACCCTGCTCCTCGCGTGGGAAGATCTGACGCAGCGTGGCCTGCGCGGTGGAGAGGAGCGCTGCGCCACCCGCGCCCTGGACGATGCGCCAGAACACGAGCGTCGACAGAGACCCGGACGTTCCGCAGAAGAACGACGCGAGCACGAACAGGACAATGGAAAATGTCAGGTAATTTCTTCGCCCGAATCGCTCCGTGAAGAACGCCGTCATCGGCAGGACCACAACGTTCGAGAGGATGTAGCCCGTGGAGACCCACCCGATTTCCTCCTGCGTCGCGCCCAGATTGCCGGCCATCTCCGGAAGCGCCACGTTCACGATCGTCGTGTCGAGCACCTCCATGATCGCGGCCGTGATCAAACCCAGCAGAATGAGCCAGCGGTGACGACGGACGAAGTCGTTGGCCTGCTGGGCGCGGTGCTCAGCGGTGGTCGTCAATGGCTGCGCCGCCGTGGTGGAAGACATGTGGGGCGATCATGACGCTCGGGCTGTGATTGCCTGTGACGCCGCTGTGCCATGCGTCCGACGAATGTCGCGGGGCGGCGTCAACTCGTCATCCGCGCGCGCCGATCAGCGATCTGCGTGGCCGCTCGGGCAAGCGTGTCGGCATCGCGCACCAGCGAGACACGGAAATACCCCTTGCCGCCTTCACCAAACGCCACGCCGGGCGTCACGACGACTCCATCCTCGTGCATGAGCGTCTTGACCCAGGTCCAGTCGTCCACGCCATCCGGAACCGGAAGCCACAGGTACATCGCCGCGTGCGGCGGGGTCACCTGCCACCCCGCGGACTGGAACGCCGAGATCATCGCATCGCGGCGCGTACGATAGGCCTGCACCTTCGGCGGCACGAGCGATTCGCGGTGATCGAGCGCGTACGCAGCCGCTTGCTGGACCACTGTCGGCGTTCCATAACCGACGTTCGTGCGATACGCCGCCAGTGCCTCGACCGCCTCCGCATTCCCAACGGCGAAGCCGATCCGCAGCCCCGCCATGCTGAATGTCTTCGAGAACGAGTGGAACTCGATCGTCACGTCCTTCGCGTCGGGCACCTCCAGCGCACTCGGCGCCGGCGTCCCGTCAAACGTGATCTCGCTGTACGCGAGGTCGCTCACGAGCAGGACGTCATGGCGTCGCGCGAACTCGACGGCGCGCTCGTAGAACTCCAGCTCGACCCGCGCGCCAGTCGGATTGTTCGGGTAGTTGACGATCAGGAGCTTTGCGCGCCGCGCGTCGGCCTCGGAGATCCCGCCGAGATCGACCTCGAAGCCATCGCGCGCGCGCATGGGCACCCAGGAGACTTCCGCGCCGCTCAGCCACGTCGAACGCGCATACACCGGGTAATAGATCTCGGGGACGAGCACGACATCGCCCGGCCCGCACATCGCCATCACGAGCTGCGCGAGGCCCTCCTTCGCGCCACTGAGGGCCATCATTTCGCGCTCCGGCTCGACGTCCACGCCGAAGCGCGCGTTCATGAACCGCTGGATCGACTCGAAGTAGGCCGGCACGCCGCGAAAGGGCGGATACCCGTGGGCGGTGCCCTGGTGCGCCGCCGTCGAGAGCGCCTCCACGATACCGGGCGCCATCGGCATGTCCGGACTCCCGATGCCCAAGTCGAGCAACTCCGCGCGCGTCCGGCACGCCTCGGCCTTCAGCCGGTCCAGCTCGGCGAAGACATACGGCGGAAGGCGGCGGAGGGCATCGGTCTGCTTCGAGGCAACGTCGGTCGTCATTGATTGTCGGCGAAGATCTTTCGTACTTGCACGGGGTCGCTCGTCCGAGACAGGGCCAGCATGAGCAGAATGCGGGCCTTTTGAGGGTTGAGGTCGCCGGAACCGATGCCGCCGCGCGTGCCGATCGGCACCCGTCCGGACCCGGTGCGCGTCGACGACACCACCACCACGCCCTTTTCCATCGCACGGCGCAGCGCGGGCTCCTGCGCCGGAGCCGTGCCTCCGCGACCCACGCCGGCCACGACGATCCCCTTCGCGCCTGCCTCGACCACCGCATCGATGGCCACACTGTCCGCGCCAGGATAGGCGTAGATGATGTCGACGCGCGGCAAGTCCTTCACGCCAGTGATATCGAATTGCGCCATGCTTCGCCCGGTGGACCGCCCGCGATAGTACAGGCCTTCCGGGTCCACGATGGCCAACGGACCGCGTTCAGGCGCCTGAAACGTCTCCACGCGGGTGCTGTTCGTCTTGGTGACGTCGCGCGCGGCGAACACCCGATCATCCATCACGACCAGTGTGCCGCGCCCCCGGCTATTGCTGTCCACGGCCGCGCGGACCGCACTCGTCAGGTTCGCTGGGCCATCGGCGCCCGCCATGTTCGACGGCCGCATGGAACCCGTGACGACGACGGGCCGCACTCCGCCCACCGTCAGGTCGAGGAAATAGGCGGTTTCCTCCATGGTGTCCGTTCCATGCGTGACGACGATGCCGCGCAGGTCCGCACGCGCACTGAACGCGTCGGCGATGCGGCGCGACAGCTCGAGCCACCGCGCCGGTCCGATGGCGCTGGACCCGACATTGAGGAATTGCTCGGACTCGACTGTCGCGACGGAGTCGATGCCCGGAACCTTCACCAGCTCCGCGATTGGGACTCGCGATGCCGTGCCGCCCCAGTAATCACCTGCGGAACCGATCGTCCCTCCGGTCCCAAGCACGAGGACGGCCGGCCGCGCGGCCTGGGCGAACGCTCCGCGCGCCGCAACGGCGATGCACGCGGTGGCAACGATGACATGAGTGCGCATGACCGAAGCTACTGGGAGCGGAGAATCGACGCCACGACGCCCGCGCCGCACTGCGCACGTTTCGGGGACTGGCGGGCGGGAATCCGCACGCCCCAGCGCCCAGTGGTTAGGTCCTCCTCGTGAAACTCGTCATTCCCGCGAAAGCGGGAATCCATCGTCGGCCCGGTGGACATGGATTCCCGCGTACGCGGGAATGACGATCAAGCTAGAAAAGGTAGCCCAGACCCAGATAGATCGCCGCCGTTGACTCGGACGAATGCCCCACATCCGCCGCGATCACGAAGCTCGGTCCGGCCGCAACGCGCGCCCCGCCGCCGTACCCCACATGCAGGTCGGAGGTCAGCTGCGACACGTCGAGTCCATCCGTCCACACGCGCCCCGCATCCGCGAACGCGCTCAGGATGAGACGCGCAGACCGGCCGGCCACGTTGAATGAGGTCGCCGACCACCGGAGCTCCGAGTTCGCGAACGCGACGCCCTTGCCCACATACCGGTTCTTCGGAATGCCGCGAATCGACGTCGCGCCGCCGAGAATCTCGTCGTCGCGAAAGGAGCTCTGCACCACGAAAATCTCCGAGACCGCCGGATCGCCGTGGACCGTCTGCATCACCACACGCTCGGCAAGTGTGACGTTGGTCATGAGTGGGACGTACTGCCGCACGGTACCCGTGATGCGGGTGAACACCTGATCGCCGCCCAGCGTCCGGCCGGCCCGCTGCACCAGCAGTTCCGACCAGTTGCCATGCTCGGTGCCGATTTCCTTGTCCCGCGTGTCCCACACGAGGCCGATCCGCGCGAGACGCGCATTCACCGTGGGCAGGATCGTCTTGCCCGTCTGCTGCGCAAGGAGCGTCGTGCCGGAGTCGTAGGGCACCGTCTTCACATCGGCATTCCGGGTCGCGACGCCCAGCAGGACCCGCAATGCCGGGTAGCCGAGGCTGTGCTGGAAGTCGGCGTTGCTGCGGATGACCGTGCGCCCGAAGCGATAGTAGTACGGGTTCGTACCCGCCGTCGCGGTCGTGAGGTTCGCGGTCGCGTTGCCGACGCCGTAATACGGCGCCGTGATCTGCTGCTCACGCGCGAGCTGGGCACCCAGGCGCCAGTCGGCGGGCAGCAGGTGCGGTGCGTCGAGGAAGAACGTGACGTCGCGACGCCCACGGGTCGTGAAGAAGACCGCCGGCTGCAACGCGTACCGATACGGCTGCACGCCGGCGTAGCCGTAGTCGTAGTACTGGATGAGGGCACCATATCCGAATCCCTCATCCGCGTCGAAGTTGACCGACGGCAATCCAGCCAGGCTGTGCCCTGTCGGTGCGGAAGGCGGTTGCTGCGCGGGCAACGCACCGGCAGCGGCAAGCAGCAGCGAGGAAATTGCGACGAGGCGCATTGGAGCACACGGTATGAGTGAGTCAAGCGAATCAAACCTGCGCCAGTGAGGTCAGCAACCGGTCACTGGAGGGTCAGCCCTCGCCGATTGCGGCGCCTTCAGGGGATAGTCGCAGGTCCTGTGCGCGGCCGCACGATCTCCCGGAAACCGCGGTCGCTCCAGAGCGCCGCGAAGTCCCCGTCGTCGTGCAGCGTGATCATGCCCACTTCATACGGCCGGTACCCCGCGGCGATCGCGCTGCGGAGCATCGCGATGGCCTCAGGGCCACGTCCCGAGAGCGCGAGGAGGCGCGCGCGCCAGTACGTCGGAGCGCCAAACGCGAACGTCTTCGGCCGCTCGGCGAGTCGTCGGTCGGCCCGCGCGGCAGCGGTGGTGTCGCCCATGCGTGCCGCGATGGCGCCAAGGCGCCCCATGACCTCGAGGTCATCGTCGCCCGCCCCCAGCGCTGCGTACGCGGCGCGCGCGTCGGCGAGCTGCCCCGCTTCGTAGAGCGCAAGCGCATACATGCGCTTCTCCTCGCGGCTCGGCGCCGTTGGCGGCGATAGTCGTGCGACACGCGTGAACAGCGCTTGGGACGGCGCTCGATATCCGTGCACGCGGAGTTCACGCGCCGCAAGGAGCGCCAGCGCGCGCGCATTCTGGCTCGGTACGCGGTCGTTCAGTCCCGCGCGGCCAAGGAGCGAATCCAACCCGGCAGTCCTGCCCTGCGCCGCATAGGATCGGGCGAAGGCCATCAGGCTCGTCGGACTCGTCGGGAAACGCTGCAATTCCTGTTGCGCCGACACGAATTCGTCGGCGTAATGTCCGAGCATGTGATCGGTGAGCCCGCGCCACGCCCAGTACATCGGCGATACGAGGTTGATACCCCGGTCGGGACTCGCGCCCACGAGCGCATCGTGCGCCTCCTGCGGCCGGTTGAGGTACGACGCCGACACCGCGAGCAGCAGCTCCATGTCGGCCGATCCCGGACTGAGGCGCACCAGCTCGCGCGACGAGCGCAGGCGTCCGAGCAGGTCGCCACGAAGGTCCGACTCGAACAGGGCCAGCGCTTCCCGCTCGACCCGCCCCATGCGCTCGCGTCGAGGTTCGAGCGCGGCGACGGTCTTGGCGAGCTCCGGCCACTCCTCCTTCACGTCCAGCACATACGCGCGCATCAACCTCGGCGTCGTATAGCCCGAGTCCACGGCCGACGCACGCGCAAGCTCCGCGAAGACCGCCGCGGTGTCAGTCGGGCGCGCGAAGAACATCTCCCACGCGCGCGACGTGTGCTCGAATGCCTCCACCGAGGGAGGTTCGACGAGTGCGGCCGTGCTCGCGCCCGCCGTCGTATCCGTATGCGCGGCAAGGGTCGCGGTCACGCGGCTCGACAGCACGCCGATGAGCGCCGGCGCATCGTCAGCGAGCCCGCGCAACGGACCGACAGCGTGGAGGATGACGCCGCGGGCCGGGTCCATGATGCTGGCCTCGAACTGCAGCGAATCCCGTACGCGGTAGTAACGCCCGGTCACGACTGTCGCGGCGTTCGTGCGCGTCGCGAGCGCCGCCGCGCGATCGTGCGCAGTGCCCGTTGGTCCGAGGCTCGCCAGCATCCGGTTGATCGTCGCGGACGTGCGCGAATCGACCACCTCGAACCCCGCCTCGAGCAGCGTGCGGGCCAGCCAGTCCGCGGCCAGTTCGCCGAGTGGGTCGAGATGATTGTCGCCGGTGCGATTCTCGAAGGTGGCAACCACGATGCGGCGGTTCACCGCGCCATCCGGCCGAAGTGCACCGCTGCGCAGCGTGGGCAATAGCAATCGACCACCGATGACGCCGAGCACCACCAACGCCACGGCGATCAATCGGCGTCTCCATGGCGACCGTGCATTTGGTGTCGGCATGCGAGCGTCATGGCTGCTCGATCCGGCGTGGCCGACATCCACCGGCGAGGCCGCAAGGGCCACCGTCTCTGCCGGCGCGATGAGTTCCGTGTCGACCGCGTCAGCGCGCGCGGGCACCGCCGCGCGCTCCACCGCTGGATGCGCGCGCGCGGGCGGCACATACTCCCCTCGTCGCAGCTCTTCGGCAAAAGCCAGCACCGCATCGTCGGCCGGCGAGTCGAGCTCGCCCTTCACCACGGCCTCGTGCACGCGCGCGTGCTGGATCGCCGCCGTCACGTCGCCGGAATGCGCGAGCACCTGCATCAGGGAAAGCGCGACTCGACCACTGAGCGGTTCCGCGGCCGCCGCCCTTCGCCACCATTCTGCGGCAGAGATGTAATCGCCTGACGCCTCCGCGCTGCGCGCCAGGCGCCCCACGGCGTCGAGGTGCGCGCGTCCCAGCCGGCTTCGCTCCGCCGATGCCCACTGGTCGAACTCGGGCGCCGACTTGATGAACACACCATCGAGAAACTGCCCGGCGTAAAGTGACACCGCCGCCAGGTCATCGCCGCGCGCGAGTGCCTCGTCGAACTCGCGCACGTCGCTCGGGATGACGGCCGGATCCAGCGAGAGCGTCGCCGTCCCCACGACCGCATTTTCATTCCCGAGGTCGCGCCGCAAGGCATACACTCCTTGCTTCAGTGCGTGTCGGGCACGCTCCTCATCGCTCTCCGGCCAGAGCAGTGCCAGCAACTTGTCACGCGAAATGCCCGCGGCGCCCGATGCCGCCAACACGGACAGGAGCGCCAGCCTGCTGCGCTGCGACGCGGCGCCGGTCACCGGCACGCCCGCATCGACGAGGCTCAACCCCCCGAACGTCAGGAGGCGCAGCATCGTCGTGTGGCATCATCGAGGAAAGGTCGGCGTGCTTCAGCATCCTGCATACGCAAACATGCGTTCGCGTAAACGATCCTGCCACCCGACGCGCCTACCGCGGCTTCAAGGGGATGACCCTCGATCGGGGAACGTCGCTCGCCGGAGTTGTCGGTTGCCGGGCAGCAGCCTCGGGCAGCAGCAGGTCCAGCAAACGAGCCGCTTCCGCCACCTCGATCGCCGTCCTCCGTAAACGCCCCGCCTTCGCGGTATCCCCCTGCGCCATGACAGCGTCCGCTAGCATGAGCGCCGTCGTGATGTAGACGAAGGGAATGCCCACGGAGGGCCGGTCCACCCAGTCGCCGCGCCGGATCATGGCCGCTGGCGCGCCGAAGCCGTTCCACAGCGCGCGCGTGCGCTTCACGTCGACATGAACGCCACCGGTCGACGGCAGCACGTCCATGCTCGAGACGACGGGCGTCGCGTTGATGCGGAACGCGAGTCCCTGCATCACGGCATACGGTGCGAGGCCGAGCGCCTGTACGTATCCGCCCGACGTCCGCGCGAGGTAGATCGGTCGCACACCGAGGTTGTCCTTGATCAGGCGGAGCACCATGAGATCGCCGCGCGTAGGCACGCCAACGTCCAGCTGTCGCGGATCGACGATCGCCCGCAGCGTCCCTGCCTGAAACACCTGCGGATCACGGACGTCGATGTACTCCGGAATGGCATCGAGTTCGGCGTCGGTCAGGGAGAACAGTGGCCGTGCCGGACGCAGTGCGGGCAGGTCGCGGTATGCGGCTGGTCCCTTGGCAGCGGCGTAGGCCGCGACGGCGCGATGCTGAAGCCCACGCGGATACCAATCCGTGTTCAGCAACGAAGTCACCGCGACAGTCACGTCCTTGCGTACCCCTTCTACCTCCTGGGCATACCACAGTGGGAACGTGTCGTTGTCACCCATCGTGACGAGAATGCCGTACGGCTCGACGGAGTTGAGCAGGTCGTGCGCCCACTCTCGCGTGGCCGTCTCGCCGGCGCGCGAGGCGTCGCGCCAGTTGCCCGCCAACGGAATGACGCCGATCAGCAGCACCGGGCTCGTCGCCAGCCACCTCGGCGCAGTACCGGTCATGCGTGTCGCCATGGTGCGCCAGAGCGTCGCGAGACCCAGCGCGGCCCAGACGCTCCAGGTCGAGAAGCTCCACAGGTAGAAGTAGTCGCGGTCGCGCACTTCGCGCGCGACGTCCCGCAGCTCCGGTGATTGGCTCGCGCCGTACTTGAAGTTCATGTAGTAGACGAGCGCGAACGTCACCGTGATCACGAGCGGTCCGAAGAACCAGAAGGACGCGCGCTCGAGTCGCCAGTGCGTCACGCCACCGAGTATGCCCAGCACCAGGAACACCAGCCCGAACACCGTCTGCATGCCCGGCTGCGTGCCGCGAGCGTCGCGGAGCCACTGCCACTTGAAGTACAACCACCACATGCCCATCTGCGCATCGAACGGCGCCTGACGGAGCGAGAGGTCCGGCTTGCCGTATTGGTCGCGATTGATGTTGGCCATCAACCGCACCGCGGTGGTCTTCGAGAACGTGCACGCCACGCCGATGTGCTGCGTGCAGCCGGTCGGCTCGCCTTCGTTCATCACCGGATGCCACGCGGCGCGAATCGGTTCGAGCGCAAAGGGCGTGAGCCCGACACCCAGCGCGACCACGCCCGCGAGCACCAGCTTCCAGCGGAGGAGCGTGGCGGGCTTTCGCACGAGAATCGCCACCGCGACAGCTGGCCCCACGAGCAGTCCAGCCGGGTGATTGGTGTACCCGAGGCCGATCAGGTACGCAATGAGCACGAGCAGCCGATCGGCGGGTCGACCATCCGGCTCGTCACACCACCGCACGGTCAGCCAGGACACCACCGCGAAGAAGGCGAGCGACACCGTATACACCTTCTCGTTCACGACGCTCTGGTTCCACACCGTGAACGCCGTGGCGCCAAGCACGGCGGCAATCACCGAGGCGAGCATCCGCGTCCATCGTGGCGACGACCACGCGGCAAGCACACGCTCCGCCACGAGATACCAGAGTGCCGCCGATGCAGCACTGCACACCGCGGCGAGCGCGTTGATTCGCAGGGCCACGGATCCCGCGGGGACCAGTGACGCCACGCGGCCCAGCAATACGAAAAGTGGATTGCCCGGCGGATGCGCAATGCCGAGCGTGTAGGCGGCGGTGATGTATTCGCTTGCATCCCACATGGCCGTGGTGGGGGCGAGCGTGAGCACATAGAGCGCGAGCACTCCCACGCCGACGAGCGCGGCAAGCCCGTACGACGGTTTCGGTACCGCGGTGCCGACGGAGTGGGCGGTCATCGCCATGTGAGGATCACCGCCGGCACGAGCACGACATAGCCGGCCACGAGCAGGAGGGGCGCGACTGTCGTTCCGCCCAGGACGAGATCCGTGTAGCCGAAGAGCAAGGCGGCGGCCGCGGATGCGCACAGGACCTGCGCAATCCGGACCGGCACGACGTGTCGAACGCGCACCAGGAGACCCTCTTGTTGTGTCGTGCCTGCCGGATCTGCGTCAGTTGGACGCGCGTACCACGTGCAGGAGTGAATAGACCTGACCAGACGCGCCGGCCTGTCGTGAAATCGAATCGCCGACCCACCGCGTATTATCCACCACGATCGCGTACCGATGCTCGCCCTCGGCCAGCGCGAGCTGCACCTCCCACCGACCGCTTGCGGGCTCCCGTCGCATCGGCGTCACGTCGGCGCGCCAGCCATTGAAGTCCCCCACCACCGCCACGTGCCGCGCAGCGGGATCATCGAACATCAGGCGGACCAGTCGCAGGGTATCGCGCAGGCGATCGACGACGGAGTCGCCAATGACCACGCTCGTTGCCCCGTGTCCGTCGGCCACCGCAGGTCGTAGCGGCACGATCGTGGACAACGTCGTCACCGATCCGATGCCCGCGGCGAGCGCGACGCCGATGAGGGAATGCCGAGCCGTACGGCCGAACGAAAGGGGCATCATGCGTCGGCGGTGGTCCTCGCGCGCCGCGTGACGGACGCGCTGCATGATCGCCTCCTTCGCGTGTGCCGGCGTGGTGACCGGGGTGCTCAGCACGCGCCGCAGGCGCTGCTCGAGTTCTTCATCCGACATGCGAGACCTCCTGAAGAAGCGCGCGAAGCCGGGCGAAGGCGCGCTGGACGCGCATCTTCAGGGCGGATTCACCGGCGCCTGTCACGCGCGCCATTTCCTCATATGTGAGGTCGTCCGTGTATCGAAGGACGACCGCCTCCCGCTGCTCGGGGGGCAACTTGGCGAGCGCGGCATCGAGATCGGGCCAGTCGGCATCCTGCGCCACCGCAATGGCGTGCCGGGCGGCGTAATCCAGGTCGATATCCTCACTGAACACCGCTTCGCGCCGCTCGGTGCGCGCGCGCATGGTCCTGCACTGGTTCACGAGGATTCGTGTGACCCACGCGGCGAATCGCTCACGATCCTTGTAGCTGCCCAGCGCGCGGTACGCCCGCAGGAACGTGTCCTGGACGGCCTCCTCCGCATCTTCCCTGTTGCCGAGGATTCGCAGGGCAACCCGGGCGCAGCGGTGGTAATGCCGGTCCACGAGGATGGCGTACGCCTCGGTGTCCCCGGTCAGGACTCGTTGGATGATCTCGCGCTCTGTCATATCTGTCCTCAACAACTGGCCGGGGTACCGGATTCGTCACATCGCGTTCCCAAAGCGATGCCGGCCACGGCCCGAACGGACTGATTGCTTGTGAGGGGATTCGCCATGGATTAATTTCATGGGCTCGCGTGCTGGTTGCGCGAAGGGGTGTCCGTTGCCCCACTGCGTGCGTAGCTCAGCTGGATAGAGCGCTTCCCTCCGAAGGAAGAGGTCGTGGGTTCGACTCCCGCCGCGCGCATCGACCAGACGAACCCCCTCCATGATCGGTTGGCAGGGTGGCGTCGGGCGGGCGAAGGCGCTCGCCACTGATCGGTGTCTTGCTGGTCCGGCACTTGCTCCCTTAGGGGACGCAACCCTCCCTGCCACCGCCCCAACCCCACAATACGCCTCATGGCGCGTCGGCTCTCATGGTTTGACGTGCGTGGCGGTCTGATCGCGGTCATCGCGATGCTGCTCGTGGCCGCCGCCACTCTCAAGTACTCCAGGCTGGGCAACCTGCATGGGGATACCATGGAGCTGGTGGCGCATTTCGGCGAGGCCCGCGGACTGCTCGTGGGATCCGAGGTCTGGCTCAGCGGGCAAAAAATCGGCAAGGTCCTCACCATCCAGTTTCGCCCCCCGCAGTCGGCCGACACGTCCGCCCGCATCGAGATCCGCATGACGATCCTGGCGAAATACCGCCCCGCCATTCACCGGGATGCGGTTGCCACCATCCAGTCCGGCGGATCCTTCATTGGCGCACCCGTGGTCTACTTCTCGCCTGGCACCACGCGCTCCGCCATGATCCAGCCGGGCGACACCATTACCTCGCATCCCGCAGCGGATGTCGAAGGCGCCACCGCCCAATTCAGCGTCGCATCGCGCCAGTTCCCTGTCATCATCAACAACATCAAGCGGCTGACCGCCCAGCTTTCCGCCACCGGCGGCACGGCCGGCGCCTTCATGAACGCGCCCGGCGGAGCCGGCCTTCCCGCGCTGCCGCGAACAAAAGCGCTCACTGGCCAGCTGTATGCAAAGCTCAATGGCGCGAACCCCGCCGGACGGATGCTTTCCGGCGACTTTTCCGCTCGCATCAGCACGTCTCTTTCACGCGTGGATTCCATCCGCACGCTGCTTTCCTCCCCCAACACCTCGTTCGGCCGATATCGAAAGGACAGCACGCTGATCACGGAGGTCGGCCACGTACAGGCTGAGCTCTCCGTCATCCGCGCACAGCTCGACGAATCGCGCGGAACGGCCGGACGCGTGCTGCACGACAGCGCCATCAGCAACGGCGTTATCGAGGCCCAGCGCCAGATGTCACTCCTCGTCGCCGACATCAAGAAGCACCCCTTTCGCTACCTCGTCTTCTGAACGCTCGCGCATTGCCTCCTTCGCTCCGCGTACTTCTGCCGCCCCACGACGTGAACAGCCCGACATCACTCCGCTCCAGGCAGTCCTGTGGACATCGCTGAGCTCAAGCGGAAAACCCTCCCCGAGCTGAACGTGCTCTCCAGTACGCTCGAGCTCGGAGGTCGCGACGCGCTCGATCGACACGCGCTCACCTTCCGCATCGAACAGAAGCTCCTCGAGAACGGCGAAACACTCGTCGGCGAGGGCGTGCTCGAGGTGCTTCCCGAAGGCTACGGATTTCTTCGCAGCCAGGACTGGAACTACCTCTACAGCCCGGACGACATCTACGTCTCGCCCTCCCAGATCAAGCGCTTCGACCTCCGCACCGGCGATACGGTCGGCGGTCACGTGCGGCCCCCGAAGGAGTGGGAGCGGTACCTCGCCCTGCTGAAGGTCGAATCCGTGAACGGCGGCCCACCCGATGCCGCCAAGACGCGCATCGAATTCGAGAACCTCCGCCCACGCTATCCCGACGGTCGCCTGCGCCTCGAAACCCACGAAGGTGACCTCAGCATGCGCGTGATGGACCTCATCGCGCCCATCGGGAAGGGACAACGCGGTCTCATCGTCGCCCCGCCACGCGCCGGCAAGACGATCCTCCTCCAGAAGCTCGCGAATGCCATCGCCGAGAACTATCCGGAGGTGGTGCTCATCGTCCTGCTGATCGACGAGCGGCCCGAGGAAGTGACCGACATGCAGAAGCACGTGAAGGGCGAGGTGATCAGCTCGACCTTCGACGAGGAAGCCACGCGCCATGTCCAGGTGGCCGAGATGGTCATCGAGAAGGCAAAGCGCCTCGTGGAATCCGGACGCGACGTCGTCATCCTGCTCGACTCCATCACTCGGCTCGCACGCGCGCATAACGCGGTCATTCCCAGCGGCGGCAAGATCATGTCCGGCGGTCTCGACGCGAAGGCGATGGAAAAGCCGAAGAAGTTCTTCGGAGCCGCCCGCAACGTGGCCGATGGAGGATCCCTCACCATCATCGCCACGGCCCTCATTGAAACAGGGTCGCGCGCCGACGAAATGATCTTCGAGGAGTTCAAGGGCACCGGCAACATGGAGCTCGTGCTCGCCCGCGAGATCGCCGAGCGGCGCATCTATCCGGCAATCGACATCAATCGCTCGGGAACGCGCAAGGAGGAGCTGCTATTCACTCCCGAGGAACTCAACCGCGTAACCCTGCTCCGGACGTTCCTCGCGCACATGCCGGAGGCGGAGTCCATCGAGTTCCTGCTCAAGCAGATGTCGCGCTCGAAGAACAACAAGGAGTTCTTCGTGCAGATGCGGGAAGGGTGACCGGCACCACGATGATGCCGGTGGCGCGCGGTCGCTGGATGGCGATCGACTGGGGCGAGCGCCGCATCGGCCTCGCCATCAGCGATCCCACCGGGACCATCGCCTCCCCCGCAGGCGCCATCGAACGACGCGCGGGCAAGCGCGCACCGGTGGCGGAGCTCGTGCGACGCGCGACCACGCTCGAGGCCCTCGGCATCGTGATGGGACTTCCGCTGGATGGCAATGGCGACGACACCCCGCGCTCGATGGAGTGTCGGCGCGTCGCACGGGAGCTCGCACGCCGGACGTCACTTCCGGTGGCGCTCGTCGATGAACGCTTCACCACCGCCGTCGCCCTGCGCGCGGTGCGCGAGATGGGCGGCAAGACCCGCGAGCGCAAGGCCGATGTCGACGCGCTCGCGGCCACGGTGCTGCTCCAGCAGGCGATGCGCATGCAGGTGCTGCCGTCGGTCGATCCCCTCGAGGATGCGGATGCGGACCTCAGGTAGGCGCACCGCTCGCCTCGTGCTCGTCGTCGCCGCCACGGTGCTCGCCTCGTGTCGCGACGTGAACCCGTCGAACGTGAAGGTCGTGATTCCCCGCGGTGCCAATCTTCGCGTGGCCGCTGAATCACTCCAGAAGGCGCACATCATCCGCTACCCCACGGCGTTTCGGCTGTACGGGATGGTGCGGGGCAAGGATCGATCACTGCGCGCCGGTACCTACATCATCAGCCCACGGCTTTCGTGGGGCGAAGTGCTCGACGTCCTGCACGGTGGCAAGAGCGTCGAGCAGCGCATCACGATTCCCGAGGGATGGTCGCTCGAACAAATCGTCCCGCAACTCGCCCGCGTCCTCGGCGCACCACTGGACTCGGTGCGGGCCGCTGTGCGTGATACGGCCCTGCTGCACGCGCTCGACATTCCAACGGCAACCCTGGAAGGCTATCTCTTTCCCGACACGTACGTCTTCCCCGATGCCACCACGCCGCGCGCAGCCGTGAAGCTCATGGTCGACCGATTCCGGGAGGTGTGGGAGCCACAGTGGGACCAGCAGCTCCAGGCGCACGCGATGAGCCGGAACGACGTCATGGCGTTGGCCGCCATCGTGGAGAAGGAGGCCCGACTTCCCGAAGAGCGGCCGGTGATTGCTGCGGTGTACCTCAACCGGATCAAGGCGGGCATGCGGCTCCAGGCCGATCCCACCGTGCAGTACGCCATTGGCCATCATGTATCGCGGGTACTCTACAGAGACCTCGAGATCGACTCGCCGTACAACACCTATCGCAACAAGGGATTGCCGCCAGGCCCCATCGCGTCG
This sequence comes from Gemmatimonadales bacterium, assembly GCA_038322445.1. Lineage (GTDB taxonomy): Bacteria > Gemmatimonadota > Gemmatimonadetes > Gemmatimonadales > Gemmatimonadaceae > AG11. The sequence goes on along the minus strand of JBBQFW010000038.1, from coordinate 5 downwards.
CCCGG
>JBBQFW010000037.1:0-20463 GCA_038322445.1 Gemmatimonadales bacterium | reverse complement strand
TCCTTGGTCAAGGCTCTCCACCGCATCCAGTCAACCGCGGCGGTACGGCGAGGCCATCGATACCTTCGGTGGTCGGCAAATAAACAAATGTTGCAAAAATGGATACGCTTTCCAGAAAATGCGGTTGAGTACCGTATTCTTTACCCAGCAGGGCGAGGCGGGCGCGGCCCCAGCTGATCAGGCGACCGGCGAGTCCGGCGGCTATCATCCAAATCCTGCGGCCGCCGCCATCGGATTCCCCACGGCTCACCTCGGATGCCCATGAAGATCGAAGTCGTCACGATCGGTGACGAGTTGCTGCTTGGCTACACCATAGACACGAATGCCGCGCATCTGGCCCGCGCCTTGGCATCTGAGGGAGTGGAGATCGCGCGCAGGACAACATGCGGCGATACCGCGGAGTCCATCGCCAGCGCGGTCCGCGATGCCCTCGATCGATGCGGCGCCGTCATCACCACGGGAGGGCTTGGCCCCACCAGTGATGACCTCACGAAGCCGTCGATCGCCGCCCTGTTCGGCCGTCGCATGGTACTCGACGACGCGCACCTGGCGTGGATGGAGAATCGGTGGCAGACGAGATTTCATCGCCCGATGCCGGAGTGCAACCGCCAGCAGGCAATGCTTCCCGAAGGCGCACGGAAGCTCGTCAATCACCATGGCTCGGCGCCTGGCATCTGGCTCGATGATTCACGTGGTCGCTGGGTCGCGATGTTACCGGGTGTCCCGCGTGAGATGCGCGGCATGCTCGCGGACACACTGCTGCCACTCGTGCGCGAACGGCTGGGTACGAACCAGCGCGTGGTGCGCTCCCGCACGCTGCGCACCACAGGCGTTGGCGAATCCCACATTGCCGACCTCGTTGGCACCATCCAGGGCGGCGTCGGTGACGTGGGACTCGCCTACCTGCCGAATGCCGACGGAACCGATCTCCGCCTGACCGTGCGCGGTCTCGCGCCCGAGATCGCGAACCAACGGCTCAGTGAGGCCGCCAAACGACTGCGAACCGTCGTGGGTGACGCGGTCTATGGCGAAGACGGTGCCGATCTCGCCGCTGTCGTGCTGGACCTGTGTCGCGCGAGGGAGATGACCGTGGTCGTCGCCGAGAGCTGCACCGGTGGACTGCTGGGCAGTCGCCTGACGGCGGTACCAGGCAGCAGCGATATCGTGCGTGGCGGCGTCATTGCGTACGACAACGCCGTGAAGGAATCGACCCTGGGCGTCACGCGGAGTGATCTGGACGAGCACGGTGCGGTGAGCGAGCCGGTCGCGCGCGCGATGGCCACGGGCGTCAGGAAGGTGATTCCAGCGCGCGCCTCGCTGTCGATCACGGGGATCGCTGGGCCCGGTGGCGGCAGCTAAGCGAAGCCGGTGGGAACCGTGTGGATCGCGCTGGACGTTCAAGGCGACGTACAGGCGCGACGTTATGCGATGGTGGGGGACCGTGGGGAAATCAGGCACCGCTCGGCGCAGGCTGCGCTGGAAATGCTGAGGCGCCGTCTCCTGGGGCAAGGAATGGCGCAATAGCAATACCGGATGCTCGAGTCGCTGGCTCAAGTTCGCGCGTGATCGCCATTTCCAGGCGTGGGACGGGACCGCGCGCTCAGCCAGTGTCCATCCTGAAACCGTGCCTTTGAAATGCGTTCGTCATTCCCGCGCACGCGGGAATCCATGTTCATAGAGCCCAAATGGATTCCCGCTTTCGCGGGAATGACGAGTTTCGGGAGGGAGACCAGCTAGAACAAACGCTCGACGACTGAAGTCGCCACGCGTGGATTCGCCGTTCACGGTTGCCGGTGGCCGCGTCCACGTCCTTCGCGCGTGGCCCGTCGGTTGCACCGCGCGATAGATTTGATGGGTACCCTGGACCAATACGAATGTCAGACGCCGCCGATCTCACGCCCGATTCCATCGTTCCCGACGTAACCATCCTGTCCGATGCGGAGATATTCGGCAGTGAGGATGCTGGCGCGCCATCGCAGCTGGATGAACAGCGCGAGAAGTATCTCCGACTGGCCGCCGAGTATGACAACTATCGACGCCGCACAACGAAGGAGCGCCAGGATGCGCACCTTCGCGGGCAGGCCGACATGCTGAAGGGCCTGATCGACCCGCTCGACGACATTGGTCGCTTTGCGCATGTCGATCCGGCGACGATCGATGCGCAGACCCTCGTGGACGGCGTGGCAATGGTCGAGAAGAAGCTGGCGAAGACGCTGGCCGGTCACGGCCTCGAGATCATCGACCCGGTGGGGCGCCCGTTCGATCCGACGCTTCATGAAGCGGTGATGACCGAGCCGGCGGTATCCGCGGAAGAGGATCACCTGGTGGCGCGCACATTCCAGGTGGGCTACGTGTTCAACGGGCAGCTCCTGCGCCCGGCACGCGTGGTCGTGAAGCAATGGAACGGCTGACCGCGTAAGGTCAGCCATGGCCCCCCAGCAAGATTTCTACGCCGTCCTCGGCGTCCCTGCATCGGCGACGTCGGACGAAATCAAGAAGAAGTACCGGAGCCTCGCGTCCAAGCATCATCCGGACAAGAATCCCAACGATCCGAAGGCCGCCGACACGTTCAAGGCCATCTCCGAAGCGTACACCACCCTCGGTGATCCCGAGAAGCGGAAGCAATACGACGAGATGCGTCGTCTTGGTGCCTTCGGCGGATTCGGTGGCGCTGGGGGCGCACGCAGTGGCGCCCGCCCAGGCGGTACCTATGGCGGCGGCGGTGCGCGCCCGGGGGCTGGCGGCACGATCAACATGGAAGACTTCGGCGACGTCGGACTCGGTGGGTTGGGCGATCTCTTCAGCTCCATGTTCGGTGGCGGCGCACGCACGGGTGCGCAGCAGGGCGCGCGCAGCCGGGGACCGCAGCGTGGCTCGGACGTCGAGGCATCGCTGCAGATCCCGTTTCGGACAGCGGCACTCGGTGGAAAGGTGCCGGTCGAACTCGATATCAACGAGGAGTGCGCGACCTGTCACGGCAGCGGCGCCGCCCCCGGCGCCAAGCTGGAGACGTGCCCGGAATGCAGTGGTCGCGGCACGATCAGCTTCGGTCAGGGCGGGTTCGCCGTGCAGCGCCCCTGTCCGGTGTGCCTTGGTCGAGGGCAGGTGCCCACGGAGCGCTGCCCGACGTGCGCCGGCGCGGGCGAAGTGCGCACGCGCAAGACCGTGCAGATCACCGTGCCGAGCGGTGTGGACACCGGCACGAAGATTCGCTTGAAGGGCCAGGGCGCACGCGGTGCCAAGGGCGGCCCACCCGGTGACCTGCTCATCACGTTTACCGTGACCGTGGATCGGTTTTACAAGCGCGAGGCGCTCGACCTCATCGCACCGGTGAAGATCGACATCGCCGATGCGACGCTCGGCAAGAAGGTCAACGTGAAAACGCTCGATGGCACCAAGGTCTCGATCAGGATTCCGCCAGGCACGCAGAACGCAAAGCGCTTTCGCGTCCGGGGCCATGGCATCGAGAAGGATGCGGTGAAGGGCGACCTGATCGTCGTGGTGGAGGTTGTGGTGCCGGAAAGGCTGACGCCGGAGCAGGAAGAGGCGATGCGACGGTTTGCCGAGGCCATGAAAGGTGGAGCCAGCCCAAAAGCGGAACAACAGGACTAAGCACTCGGTACTCGGTATCTAAGTACGAACTACTTCCTGCTCACCCCCCGCGTCGTTGGCAGGGAAACGAGTGATGAGCGCGCGAAGCATGCTGCCAATCTGGGCGGATTGGTCCATCAAGCGTCTGCTGTCCTGCCTCGGCAGGATCTCCAGGTCGTATGCCATCGCCAGATCATGCTCAGTTTCCGCCGCGGAGCCTGGCCGCAATCTCCAGATACCTGATTCCGTCGGCCCGTGAGCGTATACCGCATCCTTCGGCGATGTTTGCCGAGATCGACAGCGCGGAGCGCCGGAGTGGCGCAGTGACGACTTTCTCCTGTGGCGACGTCACCGTTGCGCAGAGACGGCAAACGTCCCCGCCGAGTGCCCTCGCCCGAGACCACACGACAAGTTTCCGAAAATTGTGCATGGCGCAGGCTCGCGCGGTACGGAGCTCTGAGCGTCATCACCTGCGCGCACCGCGTATCAATCCCCCGCAGGAATACTTCGTACGTGGTGTACCGGGGTACCCAGTACGTGGTCCTGTGGTATGGCTTTCTAGGCCGCTGGTACGCGAAAAACCGGTAGCTCCCTTCGGGACCGGTCAATGACCCCACCGCCCAACACCACGGCTCCCGAATAGAGCACAACCGACTGCCCCGGCGTGATGGCCGATGCCCCCTCCGGCAGTGCAATCTCCACGGTGTCGTTCTCGAGACGTACAATCGTGCCGCGCACGGGCCGAGCCCGATGTCGTATCTGCACCTCCACTTCAGCGCCGAGCTCGGGTGGAGCGACGAGCCAGTTGACCTCTCTCGCCACCACTCCTCGGCCGATGAGTTCCTCGCGCTTGCCGATCACCACGCCGCCGGAGTCGGGACGAATCTCCACCACGAACATCGGCTCGTGGAATCCACCCGGGAGACCGCGTCGTTGGCCGACCGTGTAGCGCGCGAATCCGTCGTGCGTGCCGACGACGGATCCATCGCGCAGGAGGAAGGGCCCGGGACGCAATGACGGCGCCTCGGCGCCGAGCTGCCGCGCGATGATCTTCGTATGATCACCATCCGGCACGAAGCAGATGTCCTGACTTTCGGTCTTCTCGGCGACAAGCTCCAGGCCGAGCGCGTGCGCGATGCGACGCGTCTCGGGCTTCGTCTGGCTACCCACGGGCAGGATCATCCGCGACAGCACCGCGCGCTTGATGCCCCACAGGAAGTAAGACTGGTCCTTGGCCGGATCGAGTCCGCGGTGCAGTTCGCCGTCGTGCACCTGGGCATAGTGGCCGGTCGCGATCCATTGGGCGTCGATGGCATCTGCCTTCGTCAGGAGGTCGCGGAATTTCGTGAACGTGTTGCAGCGCACGCACGGAATCGGTGTCCGGCCGCGTGCGTATTCGTTCACGAAGTCATCGACGACATCGCGGCCGAAGGCGCTCTCCAGATTGAGCACGTAATGCGGCACGCCGAGCCGATCGCAGACGCGACGCGCATCGTTGACGCTGTCGAGCGAGCAACAGGGACGGTCTGGCAGGTCCTCGCCATGGCAGAACAGTTTCATGGTAGCGCCCACCACGTCGTAGCCTTGCTCGACGAGTAACGCCGCCGCGACCGACGAATCCACGCCACCGCTCATCGCCACCAGCACGCGCTCGCGCACCGTAAGCCTCAGGTCGCCGCGAGCCGACGCGCCTTGTCGACGAGCATCGGGAACACCTCGGCGACACGAGCCACGCATGCCTCGGAGGTCAACGCACCAAGGCTCATGCGTATGGCGGAACTCGCGAGGTCGGGTGCAACGCCGATTGCGGCGAGCACGTGCGACGGCGTGATGCTTCCACTCTGGCACGCGGAGCCCGCGGAGCACCCGATCCCGCGAAGGTCGAGCGCCATGAGCAACGACTCGCTGTCCGTGCCGGGCACGGAGATGTTGGTGATGTGCGGCGCTCTCGGAGCCCCACGGCCATGAATGACCGCATCCGGAATGCGCTCGAGCAACGCGGACTCGAGGCGCGTTCGCAGTGCCTCGAGCTTCGTGCACTCGTGCGCCCGCTCCGCGACCGCGAGTTCCGCCGCGCGCGCGAGCCCCACCGCCATGGCGACATTCTCCGTCCCCGGACGACGCCCACGGTCCTGCGCGCCGCCGAACATGAGTGGCTCGATCGGAGTGCCCCGCCGGACATACAGCGCGCCGATGCCCTTGGGGGCGCCGATCTTGTGGCCAGACAGGGACAGCATATCGAACGGCGTCGTGCGGGCGTCGACGTCCACCTTTCCGAACGCCTGCACCCCATCGGTATGGAAGATGATCCCGCGCGACTTCGCCCGCGCGGCAAGCGACGCCACGTCCTGGATGACCCCGATCTCGTTGTTGATCCACATCACGGAGCAGACGGCGACACGTTCGTCAACCGCGGCATCGAAGGACGCGTCGTCGAGCAATCCGGTGGCGAGCATGTCCACGATGCGTTCCTCGCCTCCTTCGCGCACCACCTGGTGCGCCGCGGCCAGCACCGCCTTGTGCTCGATGGACGTAGTCACCACCGCGGCGCGGCCGTCGCCTCTCCGAGCGCGCCAGACTCCCAGGACGGCCATGTTGTCGGCCTCGGTACCGCACGAGGTGAAGATCACCTCGTCGGCGGACGCCCCGATACATCGCGCGACGCGCTCATGCGCCTCGTCGAGCGCCGTGCGCGCCTCGCGACCCCAGCGGTGCACGCTGGAAGGGTTGCCGAAGCGAGGCCCGAAGTACGGGCGCATGGCTTCGAGCACCTCCTCGCGCACCGGCGTGGTGGCAGCGTGGTCGAGATAGACGGGATCGGGCATACTCCCGGAATCTAGTGGCTGGAGGGATGCAGGGAGACCCCTCAACCGACAGGCGGCATTCGGCTTGACACCTGACCGTCGGCTCGCTCGTATAGCCCGCATGACTGATTCCACGAACGTTTCGTTCCCGGCGTTCTCCCCCGCGGGACTCGCGGCCGGCACCGCCACGGACGAGGCGCGCGAGCGCGCAATTCGCATCCTGACGGACGCCTACGCCTACGACGTCATTGGCGACGCGGAGTTCGAACGTCGACTCGAGATGCTCGGAAAGTCGGTGGCAACATCCAGTATCAATGCCGTGGTCGCCGACCTTCCGATCGAGGGCGGAGTCGCGCGTCGGGCGCAGGAGTACGGAACCATGGCGCCCCGCGAGGGACGCATTGCGGGCCTGATGAGCGAAACCCGGCGCACCGGCCCGTGGCGCGTCCCCGAGCGGCTGGCCGTTCGTGCCATCATGTGCGATATGAAGCTCGACCTCCGCTACGCCGCGGTGCCTCCGCACTGCGAGATCAGCGTCACCGCGCTCATGTCCTCTGTGGCGGTCATCGTGGCGCCCGGCACGCTGGTCGATTTCGACGTCAACCCGATCATGGGCGCGGCGGGGAGCGGTGCCGACGACTTCTTCCGCGATCCTTCGTCCGCGCACATCCGCGTTCGTGGTCAGGCCATCATGGCCGAAGTCCGCGTGAAGGTACGGCGCCTGGGTCGGTAGGCGCCACGGCGCGCGCGGTGCTAGCGGCCGCCGCTCATGGTGTAGGCCTTCATGATCGTGGCATACTTGGTGAGCATGTTCGGCACCTCCCACACCGGCATGTGGCCTTCGCGCAAGTAGGCGAGGTACCGGTTGGTCACCGCGGCAAAATGTGCCTCGTGACCAACGTCGTAGCTCCCCGGCACGGTCACGGCCCAGATGTCTCCCTCGCGACGTACGCCAAGCCCGCTGAAGCGCTCCTGGAGCGCCATGAGTGCCACGAGCACCGCGGCGTCGAACTGCCGCACCGACACCGACGGGTTGCGCTCGATGTACAGGGCGGGCTTGTAGTTCTGCGCGGCGCCCTGGCGAATGACGAGGCTCGCCCTCGTACCGCGCATGACGGAGAAATGCGTGTCGCCGGTGCCTTCGGGCGCCTCGAAGTTCCACGTCACCGAGACACGAGCGTTCACGCCCTTCACGCGGTAGGTCATCTCGCCGTTCGAGAGCACCTGCAGCACCCCGTTCTTCAGGTCGCGCTGGAGGTACTCTGGAAATGCACTCGCGCCGGTGACCTGCGAGAACTGCGTGAGGGTAACGGGCGTCGCCCAGCGTCGCGCCTTCAGCATGGTGACGTCAGATCGCTCGATGATCTTGTCGGGAAACGCCTCCCACTGCACGAGGTCGACGAGGTGCGTCGTCACATCGACAATGCCCTCGCCCTCCTGACGCACGTCGAAGAACCATTCGGGGCGCTTGAGGGGCGCGCCCGCGACGATCTTGGAGAAGTGATGCACGCTGACCTTCGAGATCGCCGGGTTGGTGGGCGTGCCCTTCTGGAGCGTGCCGAAGAGGTCGGGAAGCATCGACAACTCACGCTGGAGCTCCGTGGTGATCTCGCTGCGCTCCGTCATGATGTCGTAGAGGAGGACGTGCTTCGCCTTGGCCGTCTTGAACGTCGCCTCGAGCTTCACGAGGTCCGTGGGCGTCCGCACCATCGGCTTGTCGGCGAGGACATTCAGACCAGCCTCGATCGAGCGCTGGATGTACTCCATCTTCCGCGCGTTGTTGCCTGCGATCACGACGACGTTGCCAGGCTTGGCCGCCAGCATGCGATCCAGGTAGTCCGGCCCCGTGTACACCTTTTCCACCCAGTGCGTCGGGTTGTCGGTGCGCTTGTTGAACGCGTCGATACGGAGAAGGTGCTGGTTCACGTCGTCCCCCACAGGTGCGAAGACATTCACGACGCTGTCGACGTCGCCGTACATGAATTTCTGCACCAGCGACGCATGGAAGTGCCCCGGATCAAGCGTCATCAGCGAGAACGTGGTCGGAGGGGCCGCGGCCTGCGCGGCCACCGTGTCAACGTGGAGTGCCATTGCCAGAACGCACATCGCGCCGAGCGCGAGGGTGCCGAGGGTCTTCATTGATGAGTTTCCGATCGTGATGTTGAATGTCGAAGCGCGCGCGAGGCCAGCCGCAATGCACGCCGCGCGGAGGGGCGCCAACTACCCGGCCGACCCGTAGAAGCGCGCACGCACCGCCCACAGTGCGGGAAAGAACTTCTGGTCGATCGTTCGGGCAAGATACTTTGCGCCGAGCGTCCCGCCTGTGCCCCCCGTGAGCGGGCCAAGCACCCGCTCCACGAGCTGCACGTGCGTGAAGCGCCACTGACCGAATTGCTGCTCGTACTCGAGGAGCGCCTCGGCGAGGAAGAACATCGTCGTAGGTCGCTCGCCGAGATAGAGGGCCTCGAGTTTTACGCCCTGTGCCGCGAGCAGCGCGAGGTACAGCTCCTGAAGCGGCGGCCGCGAAAGCGCCTTACGCACGACGTCGGGAATGGGACCGTGCTCCTCGAGCACGTGCATGAAGTGCTGCTCTCGAAGGCCCGACGCCGCCTCGATGGCCCTGAACTGCACGCTCTGGGACCCACTCGACGTGCCGAGGTGTTGGCGGAACGCCGCGAAGTGCTGCGGCGGGAGTGTCTCGAGCGCCGACAGCTGTGCCGACACGATGCGCATGAGCGCATTGATGCGTCCCATCCGGAAGAGCGCGAACTCCGCCTCGTGCGAGACGAAGGCCGTCACCAACAAGTCGATCTCGTGCAGGATCTCCTTGAACCAGAGTTCACTGGCCTGGTGCACGACGATAAACAGCAGCTCGTCCGGATGGTCGGAACGCGGATGCTGCAGGCTGAGCAGTTGCTCCAGACCGAGGTAGGAACCGTACGTGACCGCCGATGCGTCGTCGCTCAAAATGTCGAGACCTCGAGCGCGCCAACATCGTCGACACGGGTCATCTCCGTCGTGAAGTACGGCTCACCGTAGCGCGTGCGGATGAGGGAGCCGTAGTAGGCGCCATAGTGTGTCACCACGTCGTACAGCGGTTCACCGGTGGGGTAGACTTCTCCGGCTTGAACGGCGCCATCGAACTGCGACGCGTAGCATCGAATCGCCAACATCTTCTGATCAAATTCCGCACTGATGTCGACGACGAACGTGGGACGCACGAAATCCTGACGATACGCGAGGGTGTGAAGGATCTTGTGCGGGCGATGCTTCGGCACGTCTGGCGCGACTTTCGCCAGTCCGGCGACGAAGCATGCATCGCGAACGAGCTGCGCCGTGATGCGATGATCCGGATGCCGTCCGTCGAGTGCGGGAGCGATGACGACGCGCGGCGCGAAGTGACGGATGACGCGCGCGAGCGCCTCACGCGTGGCAGGCGTGTTCTCGATGCCCGCGTCCGGCAGCCCGAGCGTCTGGCGATCGCTGACCCCGAGCAACTCCGCCGCTCGATCCGCCTCGGCCTTGCGAAGCGCGGCGGATCCACGCGTGCCCATCTCGCCCTGCGTCAGGTCGAGAATGCCGGTGCGCTGGCCGAGCGTCGCGGCTTTGATCAGCGTCCCGCCGCAGGTGAGTTCGACGTCGTCACGATGCGCTGCGATGGCGAGGATGTGGACGGCAGTGGCGTCTGACATCCGGGCAATATAGGGGTCTGACAGTCGGACTGTCTGAACCGCTCGCGCGCCGCGCTCGCTCGTCCTGACAGCGGGTAACGGCAGGGCCAGACAGCCGTGATCTGCACGGGCGGGTTCAGGCCCCGCGAAAGTGTCACTGCGCGCACGTCGGGCTGTCCCGCGGTTTCACCGCTGCGTAGTATTGCCGCAGATGCGCTCAATTCCTGACCTGCGGCTGTCCCTTGCGTTCCTGCTCGCCGTGGGCGGCTGCATGTCGCCCTCGCCGAAGCCCGCCGCCTCGATCCCGGATGATCCCTCGCCTGTTTTTCGGAACGTCGTCGCTGCCACGGCCTACGTAGGCGACTCGGCGTGCTCGTCCTGCCACCTGAAGGAAGCATCGGTCTACGCAAAGCACGCGATGGCGCAGTCGTTTCATCCATGGAGCGCTGGCCCTCGCGTCGAGACGACCACAGCCACCCCCATTCACAGTGAAGGGTCCGGGTATTCGTATGAAGTGATCGAGGACGAGGGACGCCTGTCTCAGGTGGAGTTCATCAAAGGGCCTGACGGACGACGAACGCACGAGCTTCGGCGGCGCATGGACTTCGTCATGGGCAGTGGAAAGATCGGGCGCAGCTACTTCACGCAGGAGAACGGTCGGCTGTTTCAGCTTCCCCTGACCTGGTATCGGGAGAAAGGTTGGGACTTCAGCCCGGGATACCAGACGAACAACGGCCGTTTCGACCGTCTCCTGCCCGACCGTTGCATCGCCTGTCACTCGAGCTACCCGAAGCCTCTCCCGCATCTCGAGGGAAAATACGCCGAACTGCATTCCGGAATCGGCTGCGAACGGTGCCATGGTCCGGGTGCGCTGCACGTGGCGGAGCGACGCGCCGGCGTGAAGCCCGACAGCGGCTTCGACCATGCGATCGTGAATCCCGCCCACCTGCCGATTCAGCGGCGCATGGACGTCTGCGAACAGTGTCATGTGCACACGACCGTTGCGGTGCTTCGCGAAGGCACGAACGCGTTCAGCTTCCTGCCGTCGCAATCGCTCCGCGATCTCTACGCGTTCTTCCGGGTATCCGGTACGATCGACATCGTCTCGCATGCCGATCGGCTGAGGCAGAGCAAATGCTTCATCGCGACGCAGAACACGGCGCGGCCGCTCGAATGCGCAACGTGTCACAATCCGCATGACGCTCCCAGCGATCCGGGTAGCCGGAGTCGAACCTGCCTGGGCTGTCACACGCCGACGGTACTTCAGCGGAAGCTTGCCCGATCGACGACGGCCGCCTCACACTCCGCGAGCTCGGACTGCGTGTCCTGTCACATGCCGAGAGAGCAGGAGCGCGCGGTGCACGGCGCGTTCACGGAGCACTGGATTCGAGTCGTGCCGCCGGGCTCGGAGCGCGCGGCGCCGCCGCGCTATGCGGCCGCACCCATCGAGCCGTACTACGACCGTGATCGCAGTGGGCCCGACGCCGCGATCTATCAAGGCATGGGCGAGATCGTTTACGCCACCCTCGCGAATGACCGGCACATCCTCGCCGACGGCATTGCGGCCCTGGATTCGGCACTTGGTCAGCACGGCGCGCGTGCAGACGCACACTTTCTGCTGGGTGTTGCCAGTCAGCAACTCGGATTGCAGGACGATGCCATCCGTGCGCTGGAGCAGGCCGCGCGGATAGACTCCGCCCGCCCCGAGACACTGCGGGCGCTGGCGCAGGCGTACGTAGCGGCCGGTCGACCAGCCGACCAGATCGATCGCCTCTATGAGCGTGCGCTCGCGGCACAACCCGCGCTCGCCTGGATGCGTGCGGAGTATGCGCAGCTGCTGGACGCGCAGGGCAGGCCGCGAGACGCCGAGAAGGCATACCGCGCCGCCGTGGAGGAGCAACCGAGTCTCGCGGGCGCCTGGTTCGGGCTCGGAGCACTGCTCGTGAGCGAAGGAAAGCTGCCGGAGTCGACCAAGGCGTTCGGGAAGGCGGTGCACCTGGATCCTCGGATGGGCGAAGCGCTATCGCCGCTGATCGAGTTTCACGCGACACCAACGAGCGTCGAGTCCGTGCGCGACCTGCCAACGGCTTTCGTGCACGATCGTGGAAGCGATCTCCTCGCGCGCCCGGTGATCGCGGGAGCGAGCATGCGCGGCGGTGGCGCTGGCGTGGAATTCACCGGCGTCGCTCCCGTCAGCCGGGTCGACATCTCCCGCCCCGACGGCACGCTGATCAGGTCGATTGCGGCGGGATCGACTTCGGTGCACTGGGACCTGAAGGCCGACGGTGGCGCGCCGGTCGCCGGCGGACTCTATCGCGCAACGGTCGTCACGCGCGACGTCTCCGGACGCAGCAGGGTGACGCAGCTGTATGTCGGGCTGGTGCGGCGTTAGCTCGCGTCCATCCTGAACGCATCGCGAAGCAAGGTTTCATGATGGCCACGTGCTCACTCGTAGCGCAGGGCGGCCACGGGGTCGAGTTTCGCCGCTCGCGCCGCCGGAATCATTCCGAACAGCACACCGGTAAACGCGCTCGTCAACAGCGCTGCCACGACCGCCATTGGCGGTACGCTGGCCGCAATCGGTGTCAGCGACTTGATGAGGAATGCCATCCCCGTTCCCAGTACCAGTCCGATCACCGCGCCGATGCCGGTGAGCGTGACCGCCTCGACGAGAAACTGCCAGAGGATCGTACCGCGTGTGGCGCCGAGCGCCTTCCGGACGCCGATCTCGCGCGTGCGTTCGGTGACAGAGATCATCATGATGGCGATCACGCCAACTCCACCGACAATGAGACCGACCGCTGAGAGTACAACCATCACGAGGAAGAACGCGCCGAACACCTTGTTGTAGACGTCGAACAACTGATCCTGGGTGATGATCGCGAAGCTGTTGTCGCTGCCGGGCCGCAAGCCCCGCCGCGCGCGCATGGCAGCGATCACGTCATCGATCGCCTCCGCGCGCTCCACACCGGCCGCCGGGATCACCGCTATGCCCAGGTCATTCATGCGCGCCTGAAGCGACTTCCGCGCCGACGCGATGGGAATGATGACGCGACCCTTGTTGCCGCCCGACAGGAAGCTCGCCTCGTAGTGATAGATGCCGAGCACCTTGAAGGGCTGTCCGGCGATATCGACGGTCTTGTCGAGAGGGTCTGATTCGCCGAAGAGTTGCGTCGCGAGCACGTCATTGATCACGGCGATGCGCTCACCCGACGTCGCCTCGTTCGTCGTGAAGTTCCGCCCGGGATAGATGTCGCCGCCGCCGTCGATCTGTTGCCAGTTGCCGGTGAACGCGCTGATCTGGATTCCCGTCGGCCGCTTGTCCTTGTAGCTGACGGCCATGCCCATGTCGATGCGGGCCCCCGCAGTGCGGACAGTCGGCAGGCGATTCACGGCATCCATGTCGGCGAGCGTCAGCGGCGGATTCCGGAACCACTTGCACGTTTCGTCGGTGCCGTCGCACGCCTCGAAGCTGATCGGAAACCGGGAGACGAAGAAGGTCGTCGGGCCGGTGCTTTCGAGGTCCTTCGCGACGCTGTTGTTGATCCCGTGAATGGCGGCTGAGATGACGACCACTACGAACACACCCACTGCGATGCCCAAAATCGTGAGACCCGCGCGCACCTTGTTGGCCTTGATGGAATCGAGCGCGATGGTAACGCCTTCGCCCAAGCCATGCAGTCTCTGCGCCATCACCGACATGGCTATTCCTGCCTCAGGGCGGTGATCGGATCGAGCCGTGATGCGCGGCTGGCCGGGTACACGCCGGCGATGATGCCGACGCCAGCGCCGATCGAGATGCCGACAACAATGGACCACACCTCCACGGCTGCCGGCAACGGAGTCACCGCAGAAATCAGCTTGGCGAACGCGAACCCCGTGGCGACGCCCAGCGCCGCGCCCATGGTGCTCAGCGTGGCGCTCTCGACGAGGAACTGTGACATGATGTCTCGCCGCTTGGCGCCGAGCGCCTTGCGGATGCCGATCTCACGCGTCCGCTCGGCAACGGCAACCAGCATGATGTTCATGATGACGATGGCGCCGACGACCAGTCCGATCGCGGGCAGCGCGATGCCAGCCATCACCAGGTAGCCCTTGATCTTGTTCCAGAACTCCAGCGCCGAGTCGGAGGTCTCGAGCTCGAAGTTGTCCTTCTGGTTTGGACGAAGGGCATGTCGCGCCCGCATCACCTGCCGCACAGCCTCCATCGTCTCGAGCATGCCTTCGCGGCTCGGCGTCTGGATCATCACCGCGTCGATGACACCATGGGCGTTCACGTAGCGGTTGAGCGCCGACTTGTGCGGCGCGATGATGAACTTGTCGAAGGAGATACCGAACGCGCTTCCCTGTTTCTCCATCACGCCGACGACCGTGTAGGGAATGCCCCGAAGGGTGAGCTCGCGATTGATCGGGTCGAGGGACGGGAAGAAATAGTCGGCGACGTCCTGGCCAATGACAATGACCGGCAAGCCGTGCTCATACTCCTGCAACGAGAAGAGCCGGCCCTGCACGGGCGCCATCTTCTTGATGTCGAAGTAGTCCTGGGTGACGGTGTAGGTCTGCACCGTGCGCGGCTTGCCGACGTACTTCGACTCCGCCTTGAGGTTGTCGTTCCCGATGACCGCGTACTTCACGCCGGCGGGGAGTGCAGCCACCACCGGCTCGACGTCCGACTCCCTGATACGCGGCCGCCGGCGCAGCTCACGCCAGTAGTCATCCTCGTGATCCCCGATATTGATGTTGGGCCGGTACCGGAGCTCGAAGGAGTTGATCGCCATGATCTTGCCCACGAGCTGGTCGGTCATGTAGCGACTCATGCCACCCACGATCGACACGACGGCGATCAGGAAGGTGACGCCGATCATCACGCCGAGCAGGGTGAAGAAGCTCTTGAGCTTCTGGACCCAGATCGTTTGCAGGGCCAGGCGAACGGCATCAAGAAATGGCATTCGGACGCATGGGAGGAGGCATCCGGGAACTACGACGGCGTCCACGAGAAAGTGTCAGCGCGCCGAGTCGGACCGTTGGACGGTCCGGCGAGTGCGCGCGAAGCGCTCACTCGTAGCGCAGCGCGGTCACGGGGTCGAGCTTCGCGGCCTTGGCCGCCGGCAGCATGCCAAAGAGCACACCGGTGAAGCAGCTCGACAGCAAGGCAGCAACGATTGCCAGCGGCGGCACGCTCGCGGCCACGGGCGTCAAGGACCTGATGGCGAACGCGGCGAGCGCACCGAGCACCAGGCCAATGACCGCCCCGATGCCCGTGAGGGTTACCGCCTCGACAAGGAACTGCCAGAGGATGGTGCCGCGCGTGGCGCCGAGCGCCTTGCGCACCCCGATCTCGCGCGTACGCTCGGTGACGGAGATCATCATGATCGCGATGACGCCAACCCCGCCGACGATGAGGCCCACGCCGGACAGCACAAGCATCACGAGGAAGAAGGCTCCGAAGACCTTGTTGTAGATCGCGAAGAGCTGGTCCTGCGTGACGACGGCGAAGTCGTTGTCGACGGCAGGGCGCAGGCCATGCCGCGCCCGCATCGCGGCGATCACGTCGTCGATCGCCTGCGCGCGCGACGAATTGATCGCCGGCACCACCGACACCCAGATGAAGTCGTACGAAGCGCCGATGTGCTTCCTGGCGGCCTCGATGGGAATGATGGCCTTCGGGCTGTCGCCGCCGCCGAGGAAGCTGGCCTTGTAGTGATAGAGCCCAAGGACGTGGAACGGTTCGCTGCCGATGTTGATCGTCTTGTCGACGGGATCGGACTCACCGAAGAGCTGCTTCGCCATCTCCTCGTTCACGATGACCACGCGATCGCCAGCTGCCGCCTCACCCGTCGTGAAATTGCGCCCGGGGTAGAGGTCGCCGCCCCCGTCGATCTGTTGCCAGTTACCGGTGTACCCGACGACGGAGGCCCCCGCGATCCGCTTGTCGCGGTACGACACCGTGCTAGACGTCTGGATCTGCGCCCCCGCCGTGCGAACGCTCGGCAACTGCTCGATGACGGCGACGTCAGCAAGCGTGAGCGGTGGATTCCGCCGCCACTTGCAGGTGGCGTCGGTGCCGTCGCAATTCTCGAACGTGATGGGATAGCGGGAAAGATTGAACGTCGTCGGTCCCGCGCTCTCGAAGTCCTTCGCCACGCTATCGTTGATGCCGTGAATGGCCGCCGAGATGACGACCACCACGAAGACGCCGACCGCGATGCCGAGGATCGTGAGTCCGGCGCGCACCTTGTTGGCCCGAATGGAGTCGAGCGCAATCGTGACGCCCTCCTTCATCCCGAAGAGGCGCTGTTCGATGAGTGATCTGGCCGACATGCTATTCCTGCCTCAGTGCGTCGATGGGGTCGAGCCGCGACGCCCGGCTGGCCGGATACACGCCAGCAATAATACCGACACCGGCACCAATCGAGATGCCGACGAGGACGGACCAGAGCTCAACCGCTGCGGGGAGGGGACTGAGCGCCGCAATGAGCTTCGCGAACGCAAACCCTGTGGCCACGCCGAGCGCAGCTCCGACGGTGCTCAATGTTGCGCTCTCCACAAGGAACTGCGACATGATGTCGCGCCGCTTCGCGCCGAGTGCCTTCCGGATGCCGATCTCCCTCGTTCGCTCGGCGACCGCGACGAGCATGATGTTCATGATCACGATGGCCCCGACGATCAACCCGATCGCCGGAAGGGCGACGCCCGCCATGACGAGATATCCCTTGATCTTGGTCCAGAAGGCGAGCGCGGATTCCGACGTTTGCAGCTCGAAGTTGTCTTTCTGGTTCGGACGGAGATGGCGCCGCACGCGCATGACCTCGCGAACATTCTCCATGGTCGCCGTCATTCCCGTGCTGCTGGGCGACTGGATGATCATCGAGTTGATCACGCCGTGCAGGTTCACCGCGCGATTCAGCGGCGACGTGTGCGGCGCAATGATGAACTGGTCAAACGATTGGCCAAAGGCGCTGCCCTGCGGCTCCATCACTCCTACGACCATGTAGGGCAGGCCCTTCACGATCAGTTCGCGCCCGATCGGCTCCAGGCCAGCGAAGTAGTAGGTCGCCACATCCTGCCCGATGACGATGGCGTTGCTGCCATGCGTGTACTCCTGCTGGCTGAAGAGGCGCCCCTTCACGGGCGACATGCGCTTGATGTCGAAGTAGTCGCTCGTGACGGCGAAGACGCGAACGGCCTTCGGCTTCATCTGGTACTTCGATTCGGCGGGCATGCTCCCGATGCCGACCGCCGCCCAGCGCACATCAGCGGGCAGTATGGCGGCCACGGCGGGCACGTCCTCCTCGCGCAGCGGCGGACGCCGCCGCAGTTCGCGCCGGTGCTCCTCCGAATTCTCGCCGATGTTGATGCTCGGCCTCTGACGAAGCTCGAACGAATTGATCGCCATGATCTTCCCGACCAGCTCGTCGCTCATGTAGCGGTTCATTCCGCCCACGATGGAAACGACTGCGATGAGGAACGTGACGCCGATCATCACGCCAAGCAGGGTGAAGAAGCTCTTGAGCTTCTGCACCCAGATGGTCTGGAGGGCGAGACGGACGGCTTCGATGAACGGCATTGCCTGGATTGGGGTCGGGACAGTCGGACAGTCTGACCCGCTGGCCGCTTCGCGGCAGCTCGTCCGACAGCGGGGCAACTGAAGTCTGACAGCTATACGCTAGACCACTGGGTCCCTTGGCCTGAACCCGCTGTCGTGTGACCGGACAGGTAGCAAGAGCGGCGCATCAACCCGGTTGTGTAGATCATGACTGTCTGACCAATCAGTCGACCCGCTGTCAGACGAGAGCGGCCAGCAACGCGGGCCGCTCGGGTCGGACTGTCAGACTCTCCGACTTATAAAGTGGGTGTCGGGATACCGAGTTTTTCCACGAAGGACGACCGGCGGTCGTCCGACGACACAAGACCATCGCGCAAAACAACAATACGCCTCGCATGCGCCGCGATGTCCGGCTCGTGCGTCACCATGATGACCGTTTGGCCCTGATCGGCGAGCGACTCGAACACCCGCATGATCTCCTCGGACGTGTTCGAGTCCAGGTTGCCCGTCGGTTCGTCAGCGAGCAGGATGGACGGGTTGTTCACGAGCGCGCGCGCAATCGCGACGCGCTGGCGCTGTCCGCCCGAGAGCTCGTTCGGACGATGGTCCATGCGCTGGCCGAGCTGCACGCGATCGAGCGCTTCGGCCGCGCGACGCTTGCGCTCGACGGCACCGACGCCGGCGTAAACGAGCGGCAGCTCGACATTGTGCAGGGCGGTCGCACGCGGCAACAGGTTGAACGTCTGGAAGACGAAGCCAATCTCCTTGTTGCGGACGCGCGCGAGCTCGTCGTCCGACATCTTCGAGACTTCCTTGCCATTCAACCAGTATTCGCCCGCGTTCGGTGTGTCGAGGCAGCCAATGGTGTTCATCAGCGTTGATTTGCCGGAGCCGGATGGTCCCATGATGGCCACGTATTCGTTGCGCATGATGGCGAGATCGACTCCACGCAGCGCGCGGACGATTTCGCCACCCATGTCGTACTCGCGCTTGATGCCGCGCGTCACGATGATCCAGTCCTTGCCGGGGGCGTGACCCTGCTCGGACAGAACCGCCTGCCGCTCGGCGGTCATGCCGAGCGGTGCTTCCACTGTTTCTGCGCTCACGATTTGGCCGCCGTTGCCGGCTTCTTGGGGTCAACCTTCGTTTCGCGAATCACCGCGCCATCCTTCAGCTCGCGGATCGCCTGGTAGGTGCCGGCGACGATCTTGTCGCCCGCCTTGAGGCCGCTCAGGACTTCGAAGTGCTTCTCGCCGGCAATCCCTACCTTTACGGGCCGGAACGTCACTTTGTTGTCGGAACCTACCACGAACACGCCCTCGACGTCCTTCTTGCCGACTTCCTTCTTCGGCCGCGCCTTCCCGAGGCCGACCGCCGTGTCACCCTTGGTCAGCGCCTCGTTCTCGCGCACCGTGAGCGCGATGATCGGAATGGACAGCGCCTGCTTCCGGCTGTCCGTGATGATCTTCGCCGTGGCCGAGAAGTCCGGACGGGTCTCGGGGGGCGTGTTCACGAGCTGGATGGTGACCTCGTAGTCCACGGCCTGGTCGGTGCTGCTGCTCGCCGTCGCGCCCTTCACCGCGCTGTTCGAGATCTTCGTGACGCGGCCGATGAAGGTGGTGTCGGGGAAGGCGTCGATCTGGATCACCGCGGAGTCACCCAGGGCGATGCGGGCGACGTCGGTTTCGTCGACCTTGACCTTGGTCTCGAGCACACTCATGTCCGCGATGGTCAGGAGCGTGGCGGCATCCTTGTTCATGGTGCCCTGGATGGCGGTCTCGCCGTTCTCGACCACCAGGCGCGTCACGCGGCCCGACATTGGCGCGTAGATCGACGTCTTGCTCAATGCGCTATTCGCGTCGCGGAGAAGGGCAGACGACTGATCCACCGAGTGCTTCGCCGCATCGTACTGCGCCTTGTTGACATCGACCGTCGTGCGCAGCTGCTCCATCTGCTCATCGGCGATGAGCTGCGGATTGGACTTCTTCATCTTCGCCATGCGGTCGTAGCTGGCCTGCGCCTGAGACAGGTTCGCGTTCGCCTGCGCCAGTTGCGCGCGGGCGGAGGCGACGGACGCCTGCATCCGCTCGACCGCTGCTTCGGCCTGCTGGGCGTCAATCTGGAGGAGGAACTGGCCCTTCGTGACCATCTGCCCTTCCTTCACGGCCAACTTCACGATCTTGCCCGAGATGTCGGAGCTCAGGTCGACCTTGGTCTGCGGTCGGACCTGGCCGCTCGCCGTCACTGATGCCACGAGATCGCGCGCCTGCACCTGTTCGGTGCGGACCTCGACCGACTTGTTACCGCGTTTCGCCGCAATCAATCCGCCGGCCGCGGCCAGGATGAGGATCACCCCGCCGAACACTGATAATTTTACGCGCTTGCTCATGATGGGATTCTCGGTGGGGTAAGGCTAGCGGAGGGGATGCCCAACCGCGTTTTCGAGCGCGGCAAAGGCCTTATGGTAGTCGTAGACGGCGTTGACGCGATCGATGAGCGCCTGCTCGTAGCTGCCGCGTGAGGTGACCACGTCGAGGAATGTCGACGCCCCAACCTTGTAGCGCTCCTCGGCGAACGACAGCTCCTCCTTCGCCTTGGAGGCGTTCTGCTCCTGCAGCGCCACCGTCTGTACCGCGGTCTGCAGTGTGCGGTACGCCTGGGTGACATCCGCCGTCATGGCCAGATCCTTCGCCTTGACGTTATAGACGGCATCCTCCTTCTGCACCTGGGCCTGCTGCACCCGCTCCTCCCGCCCGAAATTGTCGAAGATCGGAATCGAGAGCGACGCACTCAGCGCAACCGGCGACCGGTTGAAGTTGAACGGAAACTGGCTGTTCTGCGAGCGAATCGC
>JBBQFW010000036.1:0-20670 GCA_038322445.1 Gemmatimonadales bacterium | reverse complement strand
GTATATTGCCTGGTGGACGGGAAACCCCTGCTTTGGGTCGGTTCGGCCCGCGAGGACTTGCGCGACCTCCCGCCGCCGTTCGCAGAGAACTCGGCACCGACCTGCGACGCGTCCAGTCAGGAGATGCGCCGCGCGACTGGAAGCCGATGTCGTCGATCGGTCCTGGCGTAGTCGAGATCCGCGTGCGCGTTGCCGGAGCGTTCCGCCTCATCAATCTGGCGAAGTTCGCGGAGGGGATTTACGTCCTCCACGTGTTCCAGAAGAAGTCGCAGAAGACCAGTGGATTGGACTTGGATGTCGCCCGAACCCGATTGGCTGCGGTTCGGCGATCACGACGGGAGGGTTGAGGAAATGACCGTTCGAATTCGACGTGGGTCAGGCAACGTGTTCGAGGATGTCGGCTTTCCCAAGGCGGAAGCGGCGCACTTGCTGATTCGCACCGATCTGATGCTGCGCATCGAGCGCGTCTTGAAGGAGCGCGGGCTCACGCAGGCAAAAGCGGCAAAACTCCTCAAGGTCTCCCAACCTCGCATTAGCGATTTGGTACGTGGGCGCGTTGATCTCTTCAGCATCGATGCTCTGGTCGAGATGCTCGCCCGCCTCGATATCTCGGTGACGCTCCGAACGAAGGCCTCGCCCCGAGTTGCGTAACGTGCGTTGCTGCCGTCGAGCGATTTACGGATGGCTCGCTGCGCTCGCTTTTATTTGATTCGCTTGCAGCAGAACTTGGGCGTTATGCAGTGCCCAAGCTTCGATATGGATTGAGAGGATGGGAATTCGCTTCACTTGGTCGGCGCGCAAGGCCGCGAACAACCTCAGGCAGCACGGGGTATCGTTCGAGGAGGCGGCGACGGCATTCGGAGACCCACTGTCGATCACCGTGCCAGATCCAGATCACTCAGAAAAGGGAGAGCGTTTCATTCTCATTGGTATGTCGGTGAGGAGTCGGAGTCTCGTCGTCGTCCATGTAGAGCGCGCCGACGACGAGTATCAGTTGATCAGCGCTCGAATAGCCACGCGCCATGAGCGCAAAAACTATGAAGAAGGCTAGAAAAGTCAGTCGCACAGCGAAAAAGGCTGCCCCGCCACGTCGTGCCCGCGCGCCCGAGATGCGCGCGGAATACGATTTCTCGGGCGGCGTGCGCGGCAAGTACGCGAAGTCCTTCGCCCGAGGCAGCAATATCGTCGTGCTGGAGCCGGACATCGCAGCGAAGTTTCCGTCAGCGAGCTCGGTCAATCGCGCTCTCCGCGCCTACCTAAACGGAAAGCCCTCAGGCCGCACTGCATAACGTGCGTTGCACCATCGGGCGCTGCGCAAATCGTACGGTTGATTCCAATCGAGAGGCGATGCGAAGCATCGCCTCTTTCTTCCTGCTTGGCGTGCTTGCGGTTGTGGGGAGCGCCTTATTTCTGCCGTTTCTGGCTACCGGGAGTCACCAACCAATTCGAGCGCTTTACGGATTCGTGCTCGCAGTCACGCTAGTCTCTTCTCTTCTCTTCTCGCCTGGCCGGGTCTTCGGTGCGCGGATGCGGTAAACCTTCCCATGCCGTTCCTACGTCGGCTCGACGGCGATGTGAAACAGCCCATTCCGCGGGGGGCGTTCCCGATCACGCTTGCGTTGAGTGTTGGCCTCGGTATCCTCGGCATCGCCGCCCTTCGTCTGGCGCACGCTCCAGCCCTACCCGGCGGCGCGTTTGTGCGAGCGCTGTCGGCAGTATTTGCCGCAGGACCGCTCGAGATCGCGCTCCATCTTGGACTTATGAGCGTCGTGGTGTGGCTCGCGCGCGGGCGGCGCTGGGTGGGCATCTTCGCGGCGGCGCTCGCACTCGTACTTTTTCATCTAACGGGCGGGGCATGAATCAGGCACCATCCGTGATCGTGGTGACGATACTTGGCAATGGTGCGATCGGCCTCGCCGCTCGGGTGGGTTTACGCGGCTTACGGTTTTGAGTTTGTCATGCTCGGTCATGCAGTCGCCCACCTGATCACGATCATGGCGGGCTAACGACTTGGCCGCCACACGGCAATGCGCCTGCAACCTAACGTTCGTTGGAGCAGACGGGCGAACTGATGATGGCTCGCTTCGCTCGCTTTTATGGAACGTCCGCAGCTGAACTTGGGCGTTATGGCACGACAGCTCAAGTTGCGCAGAGAAAGGGCCGGACTTACATTGTAAGCACACCAGAGCAGACCGGTCTCATGCGCGCGCGAATCGTCCGAATTGGAAACTCTCAGGGCGTCCGTCTCCCCAAGCTCCTGATCGAACAGGCGGGGCTGGCCGAGGATGTCGAGCTGCGCGCGGAAGCCGGTCAGATCGTGATCGCCGCTTCGCGGAGTCCGCGTGCCGGATGGGCCGAGGCGGCGAAGGCCGCGCATGCCGCGGGTGACGATCGTGTGTTGAGCACGCCGTCCACGCGGTTTGACCGCACGGAGTGGGAGTGGTAAAGGCGGTCGCCCGCGTGCCGAGTCGCGGCGAAGTGTATCTCGTCGAGCTCGACCCCACGCGCGGAAGCGAGATCCGGAAGACACGCCCGTGCGTCGTGATTTCGCCGGATGAGCTCAATCATCATCTCCGCACCAGCATTGTTGCGCCGATGACCACCGCGGGACACCCCTATCCATTTCGTGTGGCCTGCCGATTTGCGGGGAAGCGCGGGCATGTCGTGCTCGATCAGGTGCGCACAGTTGATCATGAGCGGCTGAAGAAGCGCCTGGGCACTCTTTCGCCGAGTACACTGGCCGACGTGCTCAGAATTCTTGGCGAAATGTTCGCGCCCTAAGACCCTGTGCCATAACGTGCGTTGCACCAGCAGGCGCTTCCGCGCATCGATGGCGACGCCCGTTGATCGGTGCCTACTATAGAAGGGCGCACTGCCTGTCGGCCGATCGCCCGCCGGTGAACTTGGGCGTTATGCCCCAACCAGCGATCGCTGCAGGAACGGTGACCGCGGGCAGGCTCAGTTTGCACACTGCCACGTTACACATTACACTTCGGCATGACGATCATCCGGTTCCGGCATAAGGGTCTGGGCCGCTTCTTCAACACAGGCTCAACGGCCGGGATTCAAGCCAAGCATGCCGCGCGTCTCCGCTTGGTTCTCGGACGGCTCAATGTGGCCGTGGAGCCCCGAGACATGGGGCTTCCGGGGCTGGGACTCCATCCGCTGAAGGGCACCCGCCTCGGCACCTGGGCCGTCAGCGTGAGCGGCAACTGGCGGGTGACGTTTCGATTCGAAGGGCCAGACGCCACGGATGTAGACTATGAGGATTATCATTAGATGAAGCCACTCCGCATGCACCAGCCGACGCATCCCGGCGAGATTCTCCGTGAGCTCTGCTTGGCGCCCCTCGGACTCAGCGTCACCGAGGCCGCTGAATCCCTCGGCGTGAGTCGCAACACTTTGTCCGCCATCCTGAATGGGCGCGCGGGGATCAGCCCCGAGATGGCCATTCGGCTATCCATCGCGTTCAATACGACGGCAGAGAGTTGGCTCCATCAGCAAATGCAACACGATCTCTGGCTCGCGGAGCGGTCGCGCAAGCGGCTCCGTGTTCGCAAGCTCGCGGCTGCGTAGGTACGCTCGATCGCGTCGTGACGCCGACCACAGATTGTCGTGCCTGTGGCATAACGTGCGGTGGAGCAGTCAAGGGCGCTTCGGTAGCTCGCTGGGCTCGCATTTGATTTGATGCCCGTGCAGCTCAACTTGGGCGTTAGCGAGGCCACCCGACGCTCGTGATGATCGTGCTCGACTTGGCTGGCTTCCCTTTCCATACTGTCGGCGATGGCAACTCTCCGTTCTCGTAAGAGCGTCGGCGATCTCGCGCTCGAATCAGCAATGATCGTCTTGAGCGTCCTCCTGGCGCTCGCGGCCACTCGCTGGGTCGACAGCCGCAAGCAGCAACAGCTGACCGCGCAGGCCCTCGCGAGCTTTGATCAGGAGATACGCGCCAATCAGCAGCGCGTGCTGGGCGTCTATCCCTATCATCAAGCACTCGCGGCCGCAGCGCGTCGGCTCGATTCCCTCGGAACCATTCATAGCTACGCTGATTGGAAGCGACAGGTGCCGACGTGGTCCGGCTTCCGGCCACCCGACGTCACCACGACTGCGTGGCAGACGGCCCTGACGACCGGCGCGCTGGCCAATCTGCCGTACCGTCAGGTCGGTGCGCTCTCGGACGCCTACACGCTCCAGACGAAGCTCGATGCGTTCAGCGCGACTTACATTCCACTGTTCGACTTCTCCGACGCCGCGATGCCGGCCACAGTGCGACGGATGAATGCGTACATGCAAACGGTGATCAGTTTCGAAACAGCCCTTCTGCGGGAGTACGCCGACGGGTTGCGGACACTTCCTACGGAAGCGGGAACGCGACGAGTGGTCGGCGCGCCGGCTCGCTAACGAGTCGCTGCTGCCGACGAGGGTGCTATTGATTGCTCGCTGCACTCGCATCTATTGGATGCCGTCGCAGCAGAGCAGTGGCGTTGATATGACTGGGCTGGTGTCAAGGGTGTCAGTTTACAGATACAGCAGGAGAGTGCGGGATACGCCGTGGGCCCGAGGCAGCATCGACGGTTGATCCTGCTGATATACGCCGGTTTCCCCTCGCGGGAGTACGGCAAGAAGCAGATGCGTCGGGAGCTGGCTCATTCTAGACGTGGGGCTGCCGGTCCTGCGTCCTGCCCGGCCCGCATAACGCCGTCGAGCCTGCTCGCACATCGCACCTCGGCGCCACACGGCGGACCATCGCCCTCGGTTCAGAGGGCACTTACGGGTTCGACCTCGCGGGCGACGGCCCACAGGAACCCCACGAGCTCCCGCGCGACCGCCACGACGGCGATCTGCGGCCGCTTCCGATACGACAAGTGATTGAACCGCGCGTGCAGTCGCTGCTGTGCCTTCCAGGCGTGCGTGATCACGGCCGGCGGTTGCCCTGCCTGCCGACGCTTGAAATCCACGCTGGTCTGGGGGCGATGCCGATAGCTCCACGCGGCCTGCACGAGCACGTGCCAGCAGTGGCTATTCCCCGCCTTGGTGATCGACCCGAGGCGTTGCCGGGTGCCGCTCGAGTCTTCGCGCGAGACGAGACCCAGGTAACAGGCCAGCTGGCCCGGCCGTTCGAAGCGCCGCCAGTCCACGAACTCCGTCGCCGAGTGGAGCGAGATGCCGCGGAAGCATTGCAGCGTCTGCACCATCGGCTGCAACATCGGGAGCTCGGCCAGCTGCGCAATCTGCCGGTCGAGTTCCTCTCGCCGTTGCAGCTTGTACAGGAGGAGCGCATGATACTCCCGATAGACGAGGAATTGACCCACGCGAAGTTCGGAGGCCAGCCCAGTCATAACTTCTAGGCAACGACATACACTTTACCGGCACCAGCAAATATCTGCTGATCGAAGTCTCCTTTCCGCGTGGACCCGTCGCGACTTCATCCGCACCAGCGTGGCAACCTCTGGCGCTGTCGCCTTGGGTGCCTGCGCGCGCATTGGAGCTCCGCCTGCTTTGGTGTCGAAGGGGTCCGCAGCTGATCTCGACGAACTCGCCCGACGTGTGCGAGGGCGTTTCGTGCGGGATGGGTCTCCGCTCTACGAGGACGCCAGGATGGTTTGGAACCTCGCCTACGATCGTCGCCCTCTCGCAATGGTGGACGACGTGCAGCGCTGTGTGGAGTTCGCGCGGCGCCACAATATTCCCGTCGCGATCCGCAGGGGTGGCCACAGCTATGCCGGATTCGGTGTGGCCGATGGTGCACTGCAGATCGATCTTGGCGCGTTCAACACAGCCACCGTGGAAGCCGCATAACTGTCATAATCAGTCCGACCACCTTTGCATCCGACTCTTGAACGCCGTCCTATAGACTCGCATGGTACTACCCACCGTTGACCCCCCAGGGACTGTGATCGTGTGACCGCTCAAACTACTGCGGTCATGCGACAACTATCCTGACACCGGGGGGTGGCCATCGGGACTGGCGCACCACTCCTCACGCTTGCGGCGGAAGTTCCTCCTCGGCAGCTTTCGCCCATGGCGGATCAGCCGAGTATCAAGCCCGACGCCCGACAGCTCGTTGAGAGCCTCCCAGAGTCCGCGACCTGGGATGACCTGCCGTATGAGATCTATGTGCGTCAGTCCATCGACGCCGGAGTGGCGGATGCTGAGGCCGGGCGGCTGGTGGAGCACGACGACGCGATGGCTCGCATCCGCAGTCGGATTCGCAGAGCGTCATGAACCTCGGGCTCCGCTGGACGGAGCAGGCCGTCAATCAAATCAGTGCGATGGTCGAGTATATCAGCCTGTCGTCGCCGGTCTACGCTGAGCAAGTACTCGAACGCGTCGTTCTTCGTCTTCGCCAAGCCCAACAGTTTCCGGAATCTGGCCGGCGCGTTCCCGAGCCTGGGCACGCTGACGCCCGCGAACTCTTTGAGCCGCCGTATCGCATCGTCTACCCTGTTCGGTCCGACACCGTCGAGGTGCTGGCGATCGTGCACGGTCGCCAAGATTCGCCGTCCCAGACGCCGAGCTGACATCGCGTGGCGGCCGCATAACTTGCGTTGGAGCAGTCGGGCGAAGCTGCGGATGGCGCCGGCTCCGCCGGCGCATTTACTTGACCCGCCCGCAGCTCAACTTGGGCGGTTAGCTCGCAACCGGACATCGACCATGGCGGATAGTCATCGTAAGAAGAATCACCTCGGCGTCGGCGGTCAGCCGGGCCCCAGGCTACGAGACGGCCGTCGGCTCACGTCCAGCGGCCGCTGCGCGGACCGTGTGGCGGCCTCCATACTGAAGGGGAGTGTCCGGCGGTCGGTGTCCCTGAGGATTCGAGATGCATCTTACAGTGGAAGCAGACGGCCACGTCCGCCTGTTGGAGCCAGCGAACGTCGCTGGGCCGAGTCGCGCTTTGCTCACGATCCTTGATGAGCCGTGGCAGGACGGTCGTCCTCGCCGACTACCTCACCACGAATGGAGCCCAGTCCCACCATCGACGCGACATTCGGCCCCGGATCGAGGCGGGCGAGATCGGCAAGCAGCGCCTTGAACGAATGCGTCTCGGAGCCCGTCGCACGCGAACTGCCGTCCGCCCCCACGACAATCGTCGTCACACCCTGCCGAATCACCGATTCGGCGCGTGGATCCTCGGTGAGATTGCCGTCGCCGTGGGAATGGATGTCAATGAATCCCGGCGCAACCGCGAGCCCCGTCGCGTCGAACTCCTCACGGCCCTTCGTGGCGAGCGACGCGCCGATCTCGGTGATGCGGCCACCCGCAATGGCGACGTCGAGCTCGCGACCTTCGACGGCGACCCCATCGTAGACGGTACCATTGCGGATGACGAGGTCGTTGTCGGCACGGCGAGGGCGGAGTGGCAGCGCCGTCCCCGCAAGGAACGCCGACCCGGTGATGGCAACAAAGTCGCGGCGATTGAAACGTGTCATGGCGGGCCAAGCTCTGCCGGATGGCGCAGCACCGCGAGAGCGCGCACGGACGACCTTCCGCCACGCATCGCTGGCGAGCACCTTCCCGCGGCACCCACCGAGAGGCAACGCATGCGCAGGCTGTTCATCGTGCTGGTCGCGTCAACGATCTCCGCCGCCACGGTTCCATGTGCGGCGCAGTCCATCCAATACCGCTCGCCCGCAGGCATCGAGTACCGCGCCCTGGTGGACTCGGGGCCGGTGGCGCGGGCCGAGCGTGCGCTCGCGGCCGACCCGCGCACCATCCAGCGCTACATCGAACTCGGCACCGCACAGGCCGGCGCCCGCCAGATGCAGGAAGCCGTGCAGACGTTCACGCGTGCACTCGCCGTCGCACCCAATGACCCGATGCTCTATCGCTGGCGCGGGCATCGCAACCTGTCGGTGCGCAACTTCGACGCGTCGATGGCCGACCTGACCCGCGGTTACGCACTCGACAGCCTCAACTACGGCACCCTCTACCACCTCGGCGTGTTGCGCTTCGTGCGTCGCGACTACAACGCGGCGGCCGACGCATTCCGTCGCGCGCAACCGCGGGCGCCCGATGCAGCCGAGCTCGCGGGCTCGACCGACTGGCTCTGGATGTCGCTGCAACGCGCCGGACGTGGCAACGAGGCGACCGCAATGCTCGCGCGCCATCCTGATTCGCTCGCGACGACGGTGGCCTATGCGCGCCGGTTGCGGATGTATCGCGGCGAGATCACGCCCGAGGCACTCATCACCGCCGCCGACACCGGGGACATCGACGTCGCAACGCTGCGCTTCGGCCTGGGCAACTACTATCTCGTGAAGGGCGATTCCGCGCGCGCACGCGCGGAGTTCCAGCGCTCGGTCGCCTCGGGCGGATGGGCGGCGTTCGGCTTCATCGCCTCGGAGGTCGAGCTCGCGCGCCTCCACTGAGGACCTGGAGATGGCGCAACCAGCATCCACTGTCGATCGGCCCGGCGAACGACCCGGTGGTGGCGCGTACGGGGGCTTGCACATGAAAGGAAATACGTCGAAATTTGCAACATGACGCTCGCTGCCATTCGCCGCCGTGCCGCCGACCCCGCGTCCGTACTCACGAAGGCGACCCTTGCCGCCGCGGAGCGACTCGGGGTTCGCAATCGCCACCTGGCCGCCGTCATCGGCACGAGCGAGGCGTCCGTGTCCCGGCTCAGCGGCGCCCGCGCGCTCGATCCCGATACGAAGGAAGGCGAGCTCGCGCTCATGTTCCTGCGGCTCTACCGTTCGCTCGACGCGCTCGTGGGCGGCGACGACACCAAGTCGCGCGCGTGGCTTCACTCCGGCAACCACCACCTCGGCGGAATTCCCGCCGAGCGGATCCGGACGGTCGAGGGACTCGTCGATGTCGTCCAGTATCTGGACGCGATGCGCGGGCGACTCTGAGCTCCGCGCGCTGCGCCTCGCGCCGTGGCGCGTGGTGGAGGCGCAGCACCAGGTGTCCACGCGGAAGCTCGTCGATTCCGTCGAGGAACAGGAGCTCCTGGAAGAGCTGATCGAGCGCGTGAAGCCGCCGGATGTCACGAACAGCCGGCTGCACTATCTGCTGTTCACGCCGTTCCGGTATCCACCGCTCCGCCATGGGTCGCGCTTCGGAGCGAGGCACGAGCGCGGCATCTGGTACGGCGCCGAGACGAGAGCCACCGCGCTCGTCGAGGTGGCGTACTATCGCCTGCTTTTTCTCGACGGCACCGACGCTGCGCTCGGTCCGGTCATCACGCCGCTGACGGCATTCGCGGTGCGGACACGGTCGTCGCGCGGCATCGACCTCGTCGCGCCTCCCTTCGCTGCCCATCGTCGCGCCATCGCCTCACCCACGAGCTACGCCGCATCGCAGGCACTCGGCGCCGAGATGCGCCTGGCGGGCGTCGAGCTGTTTCGGTATCCGTCGGCGCGCGCGGCCGACGGCGTGTGCATCGGCGCGTTTGCGCCGTCGGTGTTCGGCGGCGCCAAGCCACAGAAGTTCGAGACCTGGCACTGCACCGCGACAAGGGAGCGGGTGGAGTTCGCACAGAGCGACTACCTCGCGCGGGAAAGGAGCGTGCACGAACGCGCGGCATTCCTCGTGGATGGCAGGTTGCCCGCGCCCGCGCTGTGACGGTGCGGTCAATGAATGCCGCAGGTTCCGCCATTTGCAAACCGCATCTGACTCTGGCGTCGTGAGTTCTACCGCCGTCCAACGATCATGAAATCGGCGCGAGAATCACGAGCAGTCGAAGAGGGTGGTCGTCAGGTACCGAGACCGGCATCCGGCGACAGCGTGGCGATTCGCGCCGCCGCATGAGCGACAGCTGCGCCCGCGACACCGTTCAATACCAGCCGGGTGGAGCGCGCGACGTCGAACGCGAGCGTGGCCGCGACGGAGCAAAACGTCTCCACCGCAAGCGCGAGGCTACGCTCGGCGTGATCGCGATCGATGCCTTCGCCGTCAATCGTGAACTCCAGGACCACGCTCAGCACGCGCTGGGGCGGCGACGGGGCACGCACCGCGGAGATGCGAATGTCGAGTCGGGTGGCAGGGCTCCGGCGCTCATCGAGATAGTCGACGACATCGATTGCCGAACACGACGCAAGGGAAGCAAGCAGCGTCTCGACGGGACCCGGCCCTTTCGCGCGGCTTCCGTCGATGGTGATCGGCGGAGAACCTGCGCGGCTCACCTGGTATGCGCGCTCGCCCCGCCAACTCACGAACACATCACTGGCCGTCGCGCTCATTGCCCCGCGCGTCGAATTGCCGACGAGTAAACCCGGAAGTGCGTCGATTGGTTCAAGTGATCCCCAGGGTCGGGGATCTTCCTGCCGCGTCCGCTCTCGCACGCACTGGTGCGATGCAGGCGACGAATCCTGCACCCGCATTCACCGTAGGCCTACCCATGTCCAAACTTTCCCGACTTGCTTTCGTTTTTTCCCTGACGAGTGCCGTCACGCAGGTGGCCGAGGCACAAGGTATCCGCCGTCTCGACGGATCGGTCATTTCAACTGCCAGTGCCGATTCCATTGCGCGACAGGTACTCGCAGCGGAGCACGTGACCGGCGCGCAGCTGGCGGTGGTCGACCAGGGGAAGCTCGTCTGGAGCGCGGCATACGGCATCCGTCGCGAGCCGGACCTTCCAATGACGACTGAGACGACCACGTGGGCCGCATCCATCACCAAGTCGGTCTTCGCGACGTACGTGATGCAGCTCGTCGAACGAGGGGAGTTCGACCTCGACATCCCCGTCGCGCGCCAGCTCGCGCGTCGGCTCGACCAATACGAGCCATACAAGGAAGCGGCGACGGAACTCGTGCGCGACAGCGCCTGGGCGCGCGTCACGCCTCGCATGCTGCTCGCCCATGCGTCGGGGCTGCTGAACTTTGCGTCCCTCGAACCCGACAAGAAGATGCATCTGCACTTTGCACCGGGATCGGCATTTCGCTATTCGGGCGAGGGGATCAACCTGGTGCAGTTCGTCATCGAGCAGAAGAAGGGCATGGCCCTCGACACGCTCATGGACCGGGCGATCATCACGCCACTCGGCATGACGCACACGTCGCTGATCTATCACGCCGACCTCGACCCCAACGTGGCCGACCGGTTCAGCGCGAATGGAAAGTTCATTTCGAAGACGCGCCGGTTTCCGGCGCGCGGCGCGGGCTCGATGGCCACGAGCGCCGAGGATCTTGCTCGGTTCGTGTCAGCGCTGTTCTCGAATCGCCTCATCAACCCAGCGAGTCGCGCCGAGATGCTGCGGCCGTATCGCATGCTGACCACCCTGCATCAGTTCCCGCTCGTCGCGAACGAAGGCGACGGCACCGAAGGCAAGGCCGTCGGACTCGGTTACGGCGTAGGCTGGGGACTGTTGACGAAGACGCCATTCGGGCCGGCCTTCTTCAAGGAAGGGCATGGCGATGGCGCGCAGAACTACATGATCTGCTTCGGGGAACGGCAGGCGTGCATGATCCTGCTCACGAACAGTGACAACGGAGAGCGCACCTTCCGTACGCTGCTCGAGTCCATCCTTGGCGACACGGTCACGCCATGGGAGTGGGAGGGGTACACGCCGTCCTATCTCGGGTCGCGACCGGCGCCATAGGCGCCGTCAATCATCCGGCGCCCCAGCCCAGCCAGGTCACGCGCTCAACTCAGATGGCGTGATCCACCTCGGTGTCCAACCCACTCCAGACCTTTTTCGACGTCCACTCTGCCGACGGAGACGTCCAGAACGGGTCCGTTGCCGGGAGCCCCAGCGGCAGCAGCCCAGCGGCGCAGAGATATACACTACCACTGCTGATATACGCCTCGCCGATATGTGGCTGGCGTCCCGCGAATCCGACCGTGAGCCATCCATTGCTGTCGAAGGTGCCGGGTGCCTCGATCATCCGGCCGATGACGGCACTCAGCGCACTGCGCACCTGTGCGGGGCTCACGGCGTCTGGCAGCTGACGCCGCAGTGCCATCTGGCCGAGCAACTGGAACGCGCCGAAGCGATACGCGAGTGAGCGGCCGATCGGTGGAAACGTTCCTTCCGGTGAGATGAGGCGCTCCTGGATGGCGGCGTAGCGTTTCGCGCGAAGCACCACGGGATCGACGAGCGGCTTCCACTCGGGCGTCATCGGGGCGAGGGTGCCGAGGATGTCGAGCAGCATCGGCTGGATGACGTAGCTGTTGTAGTAGTCCCAGTGGAAGGTGGGTCCGTCGCCGTACATGCCGTCGCCCTTGTACCACTGCTCGTGCTGGCGCACCGCATAGTCGACACGCATGCGATCCCACTCGGCGCCCATGACACTGAGCGCCGTCTCGACCATCGCGCTGAAGAGCAGCCAGTTGTTGAAGCCCGGCTTGATGGTGCGCGTCGAGACGAGAGCCGTGATGAGGTTGCGCCTGGTACTCGACGGAAGCTTCTCATGAAGTTCGCGTGGCGCGCGAACGATCGCGTGCGCGAGGAAGGCGGCGTCCACGAGTGGCTGGCTGCCTGAAGTGAAGTTCATGAAGTCCGGCGACGCGGGATCCGTTGCCGCATCGATACCCGCGCGCGCCAGCTCGGCGTAGTGCGAACGCAGCGCGCCCTCGGCGGATGCATCCGCCTCGAGTGCAAGCCATGGTGCGATACCGGTGAGCAACCGTCCGAATGCCTCGAGCGCTGCATAGCGACGCCGCTCGGGGGTGGCCGTCGCTGCGACGGCGTCGGGCATCCGTTCGCGAAGCCTGTGCTCGGCGAGATTGGTCAGCACCGGATCGGCGATGCGGCCGAGGACGTCGACCCAGTACGCGCGAGTGTCGCGAGTGGGTGCCGGTGCAGGCATGTGCGCGAGCCCGCTCAGTGAAAGGCTCGGCAGCGCGGCGCCACCGACTGCGAGGCGCGCGAGAAAATCACGTCGATGTGTCATGGCTCCGGTGTAAGCAGGTCAGGGACCGCGCGCCGGCGGGGCGGGCCGCAGCAGCAGGTCCTGGAAGTCGAAGCTGAAGTCCACGTCGTCCGACGCGGGGGCCATCTTGAGCTGGTCGATGCTGCCATCGGGATTGAGCGCGAAGGTGGCATAGGCATCGGCCCGTAGCTCACGATCGCGCCACCGCACGAGGAAGGAATCGTGCTGCCAGTGTACGAGGTCGCCCACGAGCTGCGGTGTGTGCGAGAAGCGCATCACGAGTCCGTTGGCCTCCATGGCGATGCTGACGTCGCCATACCATTCGTCCACATAGCGGCCGGCGTACTTCGCCAGCGGAAGTGATGGCCCCGATGTGGAGTCGCGCGCCGCGCTTGCCCGCTTTCCCGCGGAGGCGAGCTGCATGCGCGCCGTGTCTCGCCGTGCGATCAGGAATCCGAGATAGTCCAGCTCCGGCGCGCCAAGCCCGCTGTCGATGGCGCGCAGCGTTATGGCGCTTAAGGCTGCACCAGACTCCTGGTTCGTGAGCACCACGACGCCGAGTCGCTTGCCGGGAATCATGGTGACGAGCGAGACGTAGCCCGGAAGTCCGCCCGAGTGTTGAAGTTCGAGGTTTCCGCGATAGTCAGATACGCCAAGTCCAAGGGCGTAGCCTTGCAGGTTGGGCCTCAGGTGCTCGAATCCGGGGAATGCGCGCGACCGGACGGGAATCGGCGTGACGATCGACCACAGCTCGCTCGTGCTCGTCGGCGAGAAGAGCCGACGTTCTGGTGTGTTGGCGGATGCCGGCGCAATGCGGCCGGAATCCATCTGCACGATCATCCACTTCGCCATGTCCGCGGCAGTGGAGTTGATGCCGCCGGCGGGATTCGTGTTGTCGCTGACCATCGGCGCGACCGGGCGAACCACGCCATTCACCTCGGCATGGGTGGTAGCAACGTTGCCGCCGCCCGCTGCATCCGCGTGGCGCACGGTGCTCGACGTCATCCCCACCGGCACGATAATCCGGGTGCGCACGAACTCCTCCCAACTCATCCCCGACGCTTTCTCGATGAGCTGGCCGGCGACGAGATAGAGCACGTTGTCGTAGGCGTACGCGCTCCGGAACGACGTCGCCGGCCTGATGTAGCGAAGACGCCGGGCAATCTCGGCGCGGTCATACGTGGAGGCGGGCCACCAGAGCAGGTCACCCGCACCAAGCCCGAGTCCACTCCGGTGCACGAGCAGGTCGCGCACGGTGAGCTCGCGTGTGACGAATGGATCGTACATCGCGAAGTCCGGCAGGTAGCGGATCACGGGCGCGTCCCACTCGAGCTTGCCGGCCTCTACGAGCATCGCGATGGCACTCGCCGTGAACACCTTGGTGTTCGAGGCGATGCCGAAGCGCGTGTTGGCGTCCACGCGGTCGGGCTTGCCGAGGGTCCGCACGCCGTAGCCCTTCGCGAGGACGACCCGTCCGTCCTTCACTATTGCGACCGCAACGCCGGGGACGTCGAATGTCCGGATAACGCGCTCGACGTAGGCATCAAAGTCGCGCGGTGGTGCCGCCGGCGCCTGTGCGGCCAGCGGCGCGGCGCAGACGCTCACGGCAACCGCAAGGCGTGAGAACGCGAGCATGGTAGTTTTCCTGTGGGGTGGGCAGGGCGCGCATGGAATGCGCTGGGAGAATGCCCTCCGTTTCTGGAGGTCGCAAGCCACCGTTTGCACAGGATGGAATTCCGTTGTCGAGCGCTGCAGAGGGTCGCCTTGGTCGTCTTCGCGAGCGGTACGCCGCGGATCGCTCGGCGGGCGGGGACGCGAACGCGATGGTCATCGCGCGGTTGGCGCAAGTGCTCGCCGCGATCGGCTGGCGCGCAGCGGATGGTTCGTCGTCAGAGGAGGTGGCGGCGGATGCGGTCTACATCGTCGCCGACTGCGTGACTCGCCATCACAGCGTGGACCAGGCCGCTGAGGCACTGGCGCAACTCCTCTATCGGTCCGCAGCCACGCTCGACGGCTCGTCGCACTCTGCCTCCGCGTATCTTCCGGCCGCCGAGGAAGTGTTGGCGCGGTATGCGCGGTCGTAGCGCTTGGTGCTCCATCATCGAGGCTCCTGATTCCCCGACCCATGCGACTTGAATTTCTGTGCTTCGTCACGGTGCTGTGCGGTGCGGCGTGCGGCCGCGATGCGACTCCGAGCGCCGAATCGGCTGAAGCGACACCCCGAGTTGATTCGACTGTCGCCGCGCCGCGGCCCAGCTCGTCGGTTGGCTCGCCGCGGACCGCCTCCGGCGATCCGTCGGGTGATTCGCCCGCGAGCGACGGCGCGCCACAGGTGAGCGAGCATGGGGTTGGCCCGGTGAAGATCGGGATGACGCTCGCCGAGGCGCGCGCGGCGACGGCGGGGTCTCTTTCCGCCCCGCGAGCCGCCGATACGGCGGCGTGCGGCTTCGCGAAATGGACGACCGCATCAGGTAGCATGCGCATGATGACGGCGAAGGGCCGCATCGTGCGCGTGGACGTCGACAGCGCTGGCACGGCGACGGCCGCTGGTGCACGCATTGGCGACACCGAAGCGCGAATCGGCACGCTGTACCCGGGGCGCGTCGAGACGACGCCACACAAGTACACGTCGGGGCACTACCTCACGATCAAGCCGGCCACGGCCGCGGACAGCGCCTATCGTATCGTCTTCGAGACCGACGGACGGAAGGTCACGCGGTACCGGGCGGGCCGGCGGCCCGAGGTTGGTTACGTGGAAGGTTGCGGATGACCGCTGATCCACTGCATGGCGTCACCCTGCAGATGATGCTCGAGCACCTCGTCGCGACCTTCGGCTGGGACGGTCTCGCCCGGCAGATCGACATCCGCTGCTTCACGAACGATCCGAGTGTCAAGTCGTCGCTGACGTTTCTGCGGAAGACGCCGTGGGCTCGCGCAAAGGTGGAAGCGCTGTACCTCAGGTCGGTGCGGCCGGCGCGCTGACGTGCGAGCCGACTGATCGATCACACACATGGAGAGCACGTGACGATTCGCGCAACGGGGAAGTTCGAGGTGAAGCTGGTCCCGCAGTCCACGGACGGGTTCGACGAAGGCGGCGCACTGGGCCGGATGACCATCGACAAGGTCTATGCCGGTGACGTCGTCGCCACGAGCAAGGGCCAGATGCTGATGGCCATGACGAGCGTGAAGACGTCCGCCGCGTATGTGGCCGTCGAGCGTGTCAGCGGTACCGTGAGCGGCAAGCGGGGAACGTTCGCGATGCACCACACCGGTGTCATGAAGCGGGGCACGCCGTCGCTGGCAGTGGTGATTGTCCCGGATTCCGGGACCGACGAGCTGGAAGGCATCACCGGGACGTTGAATATCATCATCGAGCAGGGCGAGCATTCGTATGAACTGGACTACGACTTCGCATCCACGGCGTAGTTGCACTCGCCACCGGTGATGACCACCGCGGAGCGGTACCCGATACCTGCCGCCAGGCACCGCGCGGAGCAATCCATCGAGCGCAGCCGGTTCATCTGCACCATCGACCGCGTGAAGGATCCGGAAGACGCGCAGGGATTCATTCGCGAGATGAACGCCGAGTACCCCGATGCGAGCCACACCTGCTGGGCGTTCATTGCCGGTCCGCCGGGAAGCACGAATCGGATCGGCATGAGCGACGACGGCGAGCCCCACGGCACAGCGGGGCGGCCGATGCTGACGGTCCTCACGCATTCCGGCGTCGGCGAGATCGCCGCGGTCGTCACACGCTACTTCGGCGGCACGAAGCTCGGCACCGGTGGCCTGGTGAAGGCATACGGCGGCGCCGTGCAGCATGCACTGCTCACGCTGCCGAAGAAGGAGCGGGTCGATCAGGTCGGCGTGGAGCTCACGATCTCGTACGCACACCTTTCGCCCATTCAGCAATTGCTGTCGGCATTCGAGGCCGAGATTAGGGAACAGCGGTTCGAGGTGGACGTCGTGTTGTCACTTCGGCTGCCGACGTCCAGCCTGGTGTCACTGCGCGCCGCCGTAGCCGACGCCACCCGCGGCGAAGCACGCCTGTCAGACGCCGTGCATGTCGACGCCTGACGCGGCGCCGCAGCTCCAGCAGGTCTGCGGCGAATGCGGCGCGGCGCTCTCGCAGGGCGAGCCGTGCCGCGCGCGCTTCGACTCCCTCCTCGTGCTCGACCACTCGCGCACGGAGCCATGGGGCAGCAGGCACGGACTCGCCTTTGCGGTCTTTACGCTGCAGCACTCCACGGGTGCGTCATTTGAGATGATCGAGCGCTGCATCGAGATGCTGTGGCGCGTTTACGTTCGCGGTGAGGATCGCCTTCAGGTCGTGGAGGCGTTGCGTCGCGGGCAGCGCACGCCTGCTTCCGCTCTTCCCCCGATGCGCGCGCGGCCGGATATCCCCAACGTGTTCGCCGTCACCATCGATGACATGCGCGACTTCCCGGCGGCGACCTATGCGGCAGATCTCGACGCGTGGTGTCGCGCCACCCTCGATGCGTGGTTCCGGTGAGCGATACGTCACTCGCCGCGTTCCTCGCCTTGGTGAACGGCACCCGCGGGCATTTCCTCCTGGAGTCGGGACATCACGGCACACTGTGGCTCGACCTCGACGAGCTGTTCACGCGTGCGAGCCGCATCGCGCCGTTCGTTACCGACCTTGCCGAGCGCATTCGGCCCCATGACGCCGAAATGATTTGCGGTCCGCTTCTCGGCGGGGCATTTCTGGCGCAGTTGATGGCGCACGAGCTCGACCTGCCGTTCTGCTTCACCGAGCGCGTGATGCCCGCTGAACCCGCGGGCATGTACCGCGCGCACTATGTACTGCCCAGCGGATTCCGTTCTCGCGTGCATGGCCAGCGTGTGGCGATAGTGGATGATGTCGTCAGTGCCGGGTCAGCACTTCGCGCAACGCGTGCCGAACTGGCGTCCCATGGCGCTGTGGTGGTCGTGGCGGGCGCATTGCTCCAGCTCGGCGACGTAGGCGTGGGGCACCTCGAGAGTGTGGAGGTGCGCGTCGAAGCGGTTGCGCGTGACGACTACACGCTTTGGCTCCCGGCCAGTTGTCCGCTCTGCGCGTCAGGGATACAGCTGACCGGACCCCCCTCACTCGCGTAAGGCACGAGCTGCGGCCCGCATGGGCTCTCGGCGAACGGCGCATGGACACACCATCGCCATCACCTCAGTATTGATCCATGCCGACCAGCCTCTCCTCACGC
This sequence comes from Gemmatimonadales bacterium, assembly GCA_038322445.1. Classification (GTDB taxonomy): domain Bacteria; phylum Gemmatimonadota; class Gemmatimonadetes; order Gemmatimonadales; family Gemmatimonadaceae; genus AG11. Next base: position 2,633 of record JBBQFW010000036.1, on the reverse strand, counting down.
CCACGCTTACGCATCGCCACGCGCACCATTCGATCCTTCGCGCTCGTGTCTGCCCTCGTACTGCCGCAGGTCGCACGGGCGCAGGAAGCCCGCACGCCAGCGCCTGCCATCGACCGCTACTTCAAGCTGGTGCGCGCCGAGTATTCGGGTGAGCGCGCGAAGGAGTTGGTCGCGTACATGGGCGGGTGGTTCCGCTGGCCCGGCAACACGGCGTTCGACGCGAGCATCGACCGCGTCGTCAGTCAGCTGCACGACGCCGGCTACGTCAACGAGGATTCGGCAAGCAAGGGCACGCGCCTCACCTATCGCATGGAGAAGCGACCGATCCCGGGACTGGCCTGGGATCCGCAGGACGCCGCCCTGACGATCGTGGGAGATGGCACGCCGCTGCTGGCGATGCGCACCAACCTCAACATGCTCGCGATCAACTCGTACTCCACGCCGGATTCCGGTGTGGTGGCTGACGTCGTGGATGCGGGGAAGGGCAGCGTTGCCGAGCTCGATCGTGCGAACGTGAAGGGAAAGATCGTCCTCGCCGAGGCTGGCGTCGGCCCGCTCTTCAGTGAGGCGGTGCAGCGGCGCGGCGCAGTGGGCGTGCTTGCCTACCGCATGCCGGCCTACACAAGACCCGAGATCAACCGGTCGTCGATCCAGTTCTCGTCCATTCCGCTCGACACTACAGTACGTGGCTGGGGCATGCCCATTTCGCGCGGTGCGTTCGACTCCCTCCGTGCGTCACTGGCGCGCGGACCGGTGCGCGTGCGCGCGATGACGAAGTCGCGACTCTTCCCTTCCGTCGAGCGGACCGTCGTCGCCGAGGTGCATGGCGCCGACCGGCCCGACGAGCGCTTCGTCTTCAGCGCGCACGTGCAGGAGCCTGGGGCGAACGACAATGCCTCCGGCGTTGGCGCACTGGCCGAGGCGGCGCGCGTGCTCGCCGTGTTGTCGAAGAGCGGCGCCGCGGTGCCGCGTCGCACCATCACCATGCTCTTCGGGAACGAGATCGCCCAGACGCGCAACTTCCTCGCGGACGACTCGATCCGTACCCGCGGCGTGAAATGGGGACTCAGCCTCGACATGGTCGGCGAGGACACGCGCAAGACGGGCGGCACCTTCCTCATCGAGAAGATGCCGGATCCGTCGGCGGTGTTCACGCGGGGCGATGAGCATCACAGCGAATGGGGCGGCAGCCCACTCACGAAAGACAAGATCGTGCCGCACTACTTCAACGACTTCCTCCTGGCGCGCTGCCGCGAGCAGGCGGCGACGAACGGCTGGGTGGTGCGCACGAACCCCTTCGAGGGCGGCAGTGATCACACGCCGTTCCTGACGTTCAAGAAGCCGGGTGTGCTGTTCTGGCACTTTACCGATCAGTTCTATCACACGGATGGCGACCGCATCGACAAGGTGTCCGCCGCCACCCTGCAGAATGTCGGCATCTCCGCGCTCGTGTCGGCGCTGGTGCTCACGACCGCGGATGGTGTCACGGCGCGCAGCGTCGTCGATGACCTCGCGCGCGCTGCGCTCGCACGACTCGATGTCGAGATGAAGCTCTCGCGTGCGGCCATTGCTGCCGGCGGCAACGTCGCGAAGGAGCGTGAGATTCTCCAGACATGGACCGACTACTACGACCGATCGCTGGCGACGGTCGCGGACGTCGAGACCGGCGGGTCGTCCACCGAGACCACGGCGGCGATCACGAAGGCCCGCCGACAGGTCGTCGAGGCGGGAGCCGCGCGCATCGCCGCGCTGCGATTGCCGTAACTCGTTCGTCATTCCCGCGCACGCGGGAATGACGACATTCAGTATCGAGACGAACTAGTAGCCAGCCGCTCCTGCGTCCGCATCGCGCGGATCGGCGGCGCCGACGCGTACGCCGGACGTGGGATCGACGAAGATGGAATGCGCCGTTCCCTGTGCGCCTACCGAGTAGAAGCGATACCCCATCGCCTCGAGTGAGGCGACGGTGGCCGCGGGAAGTGCATCGCGTTCCGTGACGATCACGTCGGGCAGCCACTGGTGGTGAAAGCGCGGGGCGTTGACCGCATCCTGAATGCCCATGTGACCGTCGACAAGGTTGAGCACGACCTGCAGCACCGTGTTGATGATCGTACGACCCCCCGGGCTGCCGACCACAGCGACCAGTCGCCCGTCCTTCGCGACGATGGTGGGCGTCATGCTCGACAGCATGCGCTTGCCCGGCATGGCGACATTCGGCGCCGTGCCGATCAGCCCCGTGCTGTCGGTGAGCCCGGGCTTGCCGTTGAAGTCGCCCATCTCGTTGTTGAGCAGGAACCCCGCGCCCGGAACGACCGCACCCAGTCCGTAGCCATTCTCGAGCGTGTACGTCACCGACACGGCCATCCCGTCACCGTCGACGATGGAGAAGTGCGTCGTCTGGTCACTCTCGTGGGCCTCCGTTACCTGCGTCGGCGTCGACGGTGAGGCACGGTCCGCGAGGATGGTCGAGCGCAACGTGGCCGCGTACGCCTTGCTGGTGAGTCGCTCGATCGGCGCGGAGGTAAAGTCGGGGTCGCCGAGGTACTTCGCGCGGTCGAGGAAGGCGCGCCGCATCGCTTCGGTGACCAGGTGAACGTACTGCGCCGAGTTGTGCCCGGTCGCGGCGAGGTCGT
>JBBQFW010000035.1:0-20963 GCA_038322445.1 Gemmatimonadales bacterium | reverse complement strand
CGCGACGGCCGGCAGTGCCTGCAGAGTCTCGTAGACCAGCGAACCGACTTTCCGTTCCAGGTGATCGTGGGCGATGACTGCTCCACCGATGGAACGGCGGCGATCGTTCGTGAATTCATCGAGCGGTATCCCACGATCGTTTGCGGCATTTTCCAGCCGACGAATACGCTCGGCATCACGAACAACATGGACGTGCACGACGCGGCGCGCGGTGAGTACGTGGCGCACGTGGACGGGGACGACTACGCCCTTCCCGGAAAGCTGCAGCGCCAGGCGGATTTTCTCGATGCGCACAGGGAATGCAGCTTCGTCTGCCATCGTGTCCGGCGCATCAGCGAGGACGGTTCGCAGGTGCTGGGTGTGCTGCCAGAAGGGCGGCCACCGACGTTCACGAGCATCGAGGCGCTGCTGCATCGGTATGTGTTCTTCGTCAATTCGAGCAAGATGTATCGCCGTCCGGCGCAACCGTTCGATCACCGGAACGCGCCACCGAGGATCGATTTCTATTCACACGTGGAGCACGCTGCATCGGGACCAATTGGCTTCATCGGTGACATTCTCGGCTGCTACAGAATCACGCAGGGCGGGATCACCTCCGCAACCGGGGCGAAGTTGTACACGCTATTCGACTACACGATCGACGCATTTGAGCGCGCGCGCGAGCTCGGCGTATCTGAGGATGTGGTCGATGCTGGGAAGGCCAAGTATCTCGTCGGCGCTGCCTGTCTCTGTCTGACCAGAGACGATTACGACGGATTTCGTCGGTACATCGCTGCGAGCCGTCTCACGGGGGGCCATCGATCGCTCTGGCAGTCGCTGGTATTCGGTGTCAGGAATCATCAGCGGCTCGCCCGCGCTATCGTGGGCCTCAAGGAGTGGGCACTCGTGAGTGCGCGGCGCCTCCAAAAGCGCCTACCGGTCGCGACATGACGGGTTGCGCACGGCACGGTGTCACCCGGGGCGACCGCTGATGCTGCGGTACCCTCTTTTCGTACTCGCCTGGTTCCTGCTCATTCTGGGGCCTATCGTTCGGTCGCCCCTCGGCTCGCTGGGTGATGTTAGCGTCCTCAGCGCGGCCGGGTATCTGCTCTGGAGCACAATCCGTGGGCGTCGGCTCGATCGAAGCCTGCTGCCGTATATTGCGCTCGCCGTAGCCATTGCGTTCATCGCCGGCGTCAATTCCGCATTCACGCTGCATGCGATGAATAGCGGTGCGGTTCTGCCCATGCTCAGGCCGATCAAGGCAGTCGTTGAGCTGCTTGGCCTTTACTTCGCGATCCGATACCTCTCGCGCGAACATGTGCGCGAGCTTGGTGCACGCAGGGCGTACGAGGTGTTGCTGCTGGCGGCGTACCTGGTACTCGTCGTACACGCCATCATCATCCTGCTGCAATTTGCCTACCCGACGTTTCGCGACTTCACATACGCGGTTCTGCTCGATTTCAACGTCCTGGAGTACAACAAGACGTTCCGGATGCCGGGCCTCGCGGGGGCCGGCGGCGCCCAACTTTCGGCTGTGCAGGGCCTGGGATTCATGATCGGCGTGCATCTGGCCGTCGTCACGCGCCGATACCTGCCGTTTCTGGTCGGCAATATACTGCTCATTGCATCGTTCGTGTTGACCGGGCGGACGGGCTTCGTGCTCGTTGGCCTCGCCATCGCGTACCTTGCCACCATCAGCATCTGGCGGGAAGGGCGGAATGCTGCGCACGAGTGGCCCCGTCGTCGCGCGCTCGGTGTCGTCTTCGCGCTGACGTGTGCGTTTCTCGTGATACGATACGTGCCACGCATGTATGCATCCTTCTCGGAGAGCTCCACCCTTTCGATCGCAGTAGAGCGGAGCTTTCGCACCTACCTCAACTACAAGGAGTCGGGCCAAGTCACTGACGAGACGATCGGTGAATTGAACAACATGTACGCGATACCCTCCACGGCCGGGCAGCTGCTCGTTGGCGATGCGGTGGAGTACGACAATACCGGCGGTGTGTATTCCTCCGACCTCGGCTACGTGCGTCAACTCTTCGGATATGGGATCGTGGGCCTCGCGCTGCACATTGCCTTCTACTGTCTCATGGGATGGGCGATCTCGAGACCTCGCGTGCTCGCCGTCATGGGCACCCGGAACGTGGCGTTCGGGGCGTGGAGCCTCATTGCCATTTTCGTTCTCAATTACAAGGAGTCGTTCTTCTTCTCCCGAATGAGCTATCCCATATCGGTGATTGCCATTATGGGCCTTTCCTGGCTCAGTCAGGACGGCGAGCGAGTGAACCCGACAAGCGACATGTGCGCGTCCGTGCCAGCGGGAGGGCCGACCTGCCACGCGTAAAGGCAATGCTAGGGCGAGTCGCCCGCCCTACCAACCGTGCCCGACTCGTGGACGGCGGCGTGAAATGCTGCCTCAAATGTCGCTAACAAGCGCGTCCTCGTCATAGCCATCGAGCACTGTCTGCGGCCGCCAGAACTTGTAGACGTGCAGACGTGACTGAAGCGTGTGGATTGCTTTCACGCTCGCAATGGCATTTGACCTTTGGGACGGTGAATGCTGCTTGACAATCAAGGCGGCCGGTGAAGTACCTTCAGAAGCGCCACGCGGAAAGATGATTACGATTAGATAGGCGATTTGTGTCCTCACCGACGCGCCTCGATTAACAGGAAGAGCCCGTGGCGACGCAGAAACCGACTAATAAACCAACGGGGCCATACCCGACGAAGCAATTGGAGAACCACACCTTCATGGCGTTGCCCGGCCGCGCCGAGCAACAAATCTCCCACAGACAGCTCCACACGGGTGGCGACAGACGAGAACTCCGCGAAAAGCGCCTTTGCCTCAGCAGAGGAATACGCCTTGGTTCCCGGAGATTCAAGCTGCTCCGCGTAGATCTTAGTCAACGTATCCTTCGGCTTCCCCGCGAGTAAAGCGTAGCGCGTCCACAATAGAATTCCGACCAATGAGCGCGAATGGTAGATCATTACCCGCGCTACTCCGCCAACCTTCAACACTCGATGTATTTCCCGAATGGCCGCGCGTATGTCTGGAGAATGATGAATAACGCCCCACGAGTATACACAGTCGAAGCTACTGTCCGCGAATGGAAGCGCTTCAGCGTCGCACTCGCGAAGGTCTGAGTCAAAACCTTCCGCATTCAAGCGGGAGCGGGTCCATTCAATGGCGCGAGAAGTCAGGTCGACTCCCGCTAATGTGTGAGGGCTCGCCTTGGCCCACTCGAGATGGTCTGCGCCCATCCCAACCCCGATCTCGAGCACGCTCTGGCCCAGACCCGCTTCAAACTTCGCGAACGAGGGAATGTACGGCTCCAGTTCATATCGGCGCCGCGCCTGCTCCCGCATGCGCTCGGTCGCCGATGCTCCGTGCGCGTAAACCTCTCCGCACGATTCATTGTCCCAGAATTGCCGAACTTGGTCCTTGAGCGAATTCATACTGCTAACCACGGCATCTTCTGCCCGGACGCCCGTTTTGTTTGAAGCCATTGAAACATCCCATGCGTTGGAGGTGAGCAGATTTGTAGGCGCACGTCAGGTCGTCATGTCCGGCGCGCTGCGTGTTCGGCGGAGGCGCTCCGATAAATCCCGAACCATGCCGCGCTGATCGCCCCGACACCATAGAGCGCCTCTACGCGATCACGCGCTGCTCGCGCAAGGCGATCGGCGAGCAATGCATCACCCTGGAGTCGCCGAATAGCGTAGATGAGGGCGGTTGAGTCTTGCGGTGCGACCAGCAGCGCCTCCTTGTCGTCGCGGGCCATCTCGGGAATCGCTCCCACGCGAGTCGAGACGATGGGAATGGCTGCGCTCATAGCCTCCAGCAATACGTTCGGGAAACCTTCTCGATGCGTTGGAAACACGAACAGGTCGTGCGCGGGATACGCCTTCGCTATCTCAGAGATCGGCAATCCAGGCACATGGATGACTCGGCCGCGGAGTAATGGGTCGCTAAGCGCACCCCGTATCAGCGCCGTCATGTTGGTATTGGCGCCCTCGACTACCGGACCAATAATCGTGAGTTCGGCATCTGGAATTGCACGTAGCGCGGCCAGGAGCTCTTCTATGCCCTTGCTTGGTGTGACCCATCCAACGAATAGCCATCGCCATCTGGACCCAACTGCAGGAACCGATGATCGCCGCGGCGCGATGGAGTCGAGAGCAATGCAATTTGGAATTACTCGCACTCGCAGCAAACCAAGACCACGAAGAAATTGAGCCGTTTCCTCGGTAATCGGAACGAGAGCAGCACACCTAGCCAAGGTCTCCAGTGCGCACTTCTGTCGACGCGACGAGAGCCCCCGGTAAAAACGCTCGAAGTCGCCACCGCGAATATTAAGAATCGTCGCAACTCCTAAAAGCTGGGCCCAACGCAGGAACATGTTGTCCCTCAACCACCCCAAGTCATAACTGGTAGTGAGGTGCAGGACAGCCGGGCGCAGCCGAAGCAACGTGTACCCGAATCGCAGAATCAGGCCCAGCTGTCCGAGGATTCTTCGCAGCGTCAGCTTAGAAGTGAAGTGATACTGCGTATGGACGGCACAGTCAAAATGATGCCGAGCGATATCAACGGGGGGAGTTACACCCAGCATGAGCGTCGTCCACTTCGCAATGCCGCCTTCGGGTGGAGGCAGTGGCGCGGCCAGCAGCACTTTCAACACCCGGGACGGATCGCGCGAGGAGGCGGGACCGGTCATACGATGGAACGATGCTGCTCACGCGATGGTTGATCGAGGCGGACGCGATGCTGAAGCCAAAGAGCAAGTTGCAACGACTTCCAGAGCAAGAACCCGTGATCGCGCACTCCCGCGATGTGCTCCTTAATGAGTACCGCAATTTGTGTGTGGTCGAACATGCCGCTGCGCACCGTACCGGGATCGCTGAGCACCTCCTGCATGAAATCCGCAAGCGAGGTGCGAAGCCAATGCTCGTAGGGAACTCCGAAGCCCTGTTTCGGTGCGTCGAGAATGGCGTCTGGCACGATCCCACGAAGCGCCCGCCGAAGAAGATATTTCGACTCGCCATTGTGAAGCTTAAGGGACGACGGAACGCCCATCGCATAGTCCACCAATTCAGCGCCCAAAAACGGGACGCGCACCTCGATTCCGTGAGCCATAGTCGCCCTATCCACCTTTTCAAGAAAGATGTCTGGGAGCAGGATCGCCGCGTCCGTCCTCAGCATTGCCTGTGCGGGATCGAGATGCCCAACCATTGCGTACAACTCGCGATATCGCCGAAATGGGTCCTCGCCACGCACGCGCTCCCGCCACACCTCGGATAGCACAGACGTTGGTGGTTCGCGCTGGGTCTCCTGACTCAGCAGCAGCCCCATCCGAAGCGCGGGGTCATGAGTCGCGATCGCATCGAGAAAACGCCTTCTCCTCGGTGACAGCATGGCGCCGCCGCGGCGCATGACATCAAGAGCAAGGCCGGATGCTGGCTGCCATCGTTGAAGCTTGGCCAATAGCGGATACCTGGGGTAACCGCCGAACATCTCGTCGCCACCGTCGCCTTGAAGAATGACTTTCGTGGCACCGTGCAATTGCTCGCACAAGAGATAGAGGGGAATGTTCGCGGCATCCCCGAACGGCTGATCATGACTCGCAACGAGCCTATGAATAACTTGGATGATATCAGCACCGTCGACCCGCAACTCCACATGTTGAGTTCCGAGTTGCGTAGCGAGAGCGCGGGCGACCGGTAGCTCGTTCACCCCTCCCGTGAAATCAAATCCGACGGAGTACGTTCGAAGCGACGTCCCGAGCTCGCGAGCCGCGAGCACCGCAAGCGCGGATGAATCCACCCCTCCGCTCAGGAATAGCCCTATGGGCACGTCACTCACGAGTTGCGCCCGAACGGAGTCCGTCAATAGCTGAGTTACGCGCGCGGTGGCCTCATCGAGCGAATCGCGCACTAAAACTGGATCGGCCACACTCCAATACGCCTCAGTGGCCCACTTTCCCGCAGAGAAGGTGCCGATCGTTCCCGGCAGCAGCCGGCGAATACCTGTGTAGATGCAGCGCTCCCCTAGAGAATTGCCGTACCACATGTACTCCACTAGCGCTGCCGGGTCCATGGAGACATCGATGCGCTCGCCTGCGGCCAAAACCGCTTTTATCTCCGAACCGAAAACAACCCCGCGTGACGTGAGCCCATAGTACAACGGCTTGATGCCAAGGCGGTCCCGCGCGAGCAGGAGGGTCTGTGTGCCCCGGTCCCACAGCGCGAATGCGAACATCCCATCGAAACGCTGGACTGCCGCCGCGCCCCACCGGATGAGGGATTTGAGAAGCACCTCGGTATCTCCGTCACTTCGAAACTGCATTCCGTCACGACGTAGCTCGTCGCGGAGACTACGGAAATTATAGATCTCCCCATTGTAGGTGAGCATGTACCGCCCATCATCCGAGAGCATCGGCTGATCCGCGGCCGCGGATAGATCCAACACGCTCAGGCGCGTATGACCAAATACCGCCTGCCCCAGCTGATGGCTCCCACGGTGATCAGGTCCACGATGCGCGAGCAGCTGAACCATCGCCGCGATGGTGCCGGCAGATCCACGGTTCTCAGGGGCGACGATACCACAAATCCCACACATGGAGTATGCAATCTCAGATGATGATTTCACATCGCCGAGAGGACGCGGCGGCTGTGTGAACTCGCGCATAACTTGACGATGAGTAATTTAGCGAATAGCGGCATGGTCACAGGATGGGCTTCCCGGTCGCTACCTTCGATTGAGTGAGGATTCTGTGGTCCGCTGGTTTGGGAACGCTGCAATCCCGCCAGCAAGCGAAAGGCGAGTCGGCGCTGTTTTTTCGGCCAACCTTCAGCGTTTTCCGGACCAAAGGGCCGTCTTCTTCCTGCCGTCCTATTTCGAAGGATTCCCGAACGCGTTGCTCGAGGCGATGGCCCGCGGGCTCGCTGCCGTCTGCACCGACGTGGGCGCGGTGCCCGACGCCGTGGACGATGGCGTGAACGGCTTCCTTGTGCCTCCAAAGGATACCATGGCACTCGTCACGGCCATCGAGCACTATCTACGGTCGCCGGAGCTCGTACGGGAGCACGGCCGTGCCGGACTGGCGCGAGTAGCCCACTTTCACGATCGGGACGCGAATCTGAAGCGACTTTTTGCCTGCCTGGAGCCTTCACCCCGGGTGCCTCTGGCTAGATTGGAGGATGGCGTCACCTGAACCGCACCGCGCGTCGGCGCATCCACCGAAATGAACCGACCATGTGCGGCATCGTAGGCTATCAGGGTCGGTTTGACGCGACGCTATTGAGTGCCATGAGCGGCGCGGTCGCGCATCGCGGTCCGGATGGCGAGGGTGCAGTGAAGGTCCGCGTCGAAGGGCAGCCGGAAACCGGCCTCGGACATCGCCGGCTCGCCATCATCGACCTCTCGGAGTGCGGTGCACAGCCGATGTGCGTCGTCGCCGACAGCGGTGGTGGCATGCGCGAGGGCCTTACCCTCGTCTTCAACGGCGAGATCTACAACTTTCCGGAGTTGCGCGCCGGGCTCCTCTCCGAAGGGCACGTCTTTCAGTCGCATTCGGACACGGAAGTCCTGCTGCATCTCTACGAGCGCGACGGCCTCGCGATGCCGGAGCAGCTCAACGGCATATTTGCCTTTGGCATTCACGATGCGCGGACGGCGGGCAGGCCCGAGGGCGTGCCGCGCGGTGCCGTGTTCCTGGCCCGCGATCAGATGGGCGTAAAGCCGCTCTATTACGCTCAGACGGACAAGGGGTTCCTCTTCGGCTCCGAGATCAAGGCCCTCCTCGAGGACCACGCACTGCCCCGCGATATCGACCCGGTCGCGCTGCACAACACCCTGGCGTATCTCTGGAGCCCTGCCCCGCGCACGATGCTCGCCGCGGTCCGCAAGCTCGAACCAGGCTACGCCCTGCTGGTCAACGACGGACAGATTGCGCGCCACTGGTCGTTCTACGACATGCCCTACCGCGGAATCCGCAGCGACGCGAGCGAGGAGGCGCTCGCCGAGGAGCTCGCGACCCGGCTGAAGACCGCGGTTCGCCGGCAGCTCATGGCGGACGTCCCTGTGGGTGCATTCCTGTCGGGCGGGCTCGACTCGAGTGCGATCGTCGCGATGATGCGGCAGATCATGCCCGCGCAGACCATCGACTGCTTCTCGATCGGCTTCGCCGGCCACGCCGAGGTGGAGGGCAATCCCAACGATCTGCCGTACGCGAGGAAGGTTGCCAGGCATCTCGACGTCACGCTGCATGAGATCGAGGTCGAGCCGGATGCGATCAATCGCCTTCCAGAACTGATCGCGCTGCTCGACGAGCCGCAGGCCGATCCGGCGCCGATCAATGCGCTGATGATCGCGGAGCGGTCGCGCGCCATGGGAATTCCCGTTCTCCTCTCCGGCGCCGGCGGTGACGATCTCTTCGGCGGGTATCGACGCCACTGGGCGCTGACGTTCGAAAAGCGATGGGCGTGGCTGCCGCAGCCGGTGCGCGGCGGGCTCGCACGCATGGCGACATCGACGAGCGGCGTTCCATCGAGCATCCAGGCGCGCCCCGCAATGCGCCGTCTCGCCAAGATGTTCGCACACGCCGGCGCCGAACCGGACCGGCGGCTCGTGTCGTACTTCATGTGGAGCACGGACCAGGTGCGCCGCGCGCTCTATACGCCGGAGTTCGCGGAGCGGGTGGCGGACGTCGACACGGCGGAGCCACTGCTCGCGAGCCTGCGGCGAATTCCGGACGAACGGAGCCCGCTGCAACGGATGCTCTACCTCGAGGCGCGCCACTTTCTCGCGGACCACAACCTCAACTACACGGACCGCGCCGGCATGGCGGTCGGTGTCGAAGTGCGCGTCCCGCTCCTGGACCTCGAGCTGGTGGAGTTCGCCACGCGGGTGCCGGCGCGTTTCAAGCAGAAGGGTACAGTGGGCAAGGCGATCTTCAAGAAGGCGATGGAGCCATATCTTCCCCACGACGTCATATATCGCCCCAAGAGCGGCTTCGGAGTGCCGCTCCGCCGGTGGCTGCGTCAAGAGCTGCGGCCCATGGTCGAAGACACGTTGAGCGATGCGGCACTCCGCCGCCGCGGCTTCTTCGACCCGACGGCCGTCCGCAGACTCATCGACATGAGCTTCAACGGTGAGATCGACGGCAGCTACACAATCTTCGCGCTGATGTGCATCGAGCTGTGGTGCAGGCGCTTCCTCGACTGACCGCACCACACGACCAAGACCATCAGTGAAGCAGATACTCCAGAGCCTGAAAACCGGCGCCACCGAAGTGGCCGACGTGCCCTGCCCCTCCGTGCGAGCGGGCGACGTCCTCGTGCGTACGAACCGCACCCTCGTGTCCGTCGGCACGGAACGCATGCTCGTCGAATTCGGCAAGGCCGGATGGATCGACAAGGCGCGCCAGCAGCCGGACAAGGTGAAGATGGTGCTCGACAAGGTGCGCACCGACGGCCTCATGCCGACGGTGGAGACCGTGTTCAACAAGCTCGACCAGCCCCTGCCGCTCGGATACTGCAATGCCGGCGTCGTGCTCGAAGTCGGCGGCGTGGTCAGCGGCTTTGCCGTGGGTGATCGCGTGGTGTCGAACGGCCATCATGCGGAAGTGGTGAGCGTGCCGAAGAACCTGTGCGCGCGTATTCCTCACGCCGTTTCCGATGACGAGGCCGCGTTTACCGTCATTGGCGCCATCGGTCTCCAGGGCATCCGCCTCATCCAGCCAACGCTCGGTGAGGCAGTGGTCGTCACGGGCCTGGGGCTCATCGGCCTCGTCACGGTGCAACTCCTCCGCGCACACGGCTGCCGCGTACTCGGCATCGACTTCGATCCGGCGAAGCTCGCGATGGCGCGCAGCTTCGGTGCCGAGGTGGTCGATCTGTCGGCGGGTGAGGATCCGATCGCCGCGGCGAACGCATTCTCGCGCGGCCGGGGCGTGGACGCCGTGCTGATCACGGCATCCACCAAGAGCAACGAGCCGGTGCACCAGGCGGCGCTCATGTGTCGCAAGCGAGGGCGGATCGTGCTGGTCGGCGTGACGGGGCTCGAGCTGTCCCGCGCGGACTTTTTCGAGAAGGAGCTGACATTCCAGGTCTCCTGCTCGTACGGCCCGGGACGCTACGATGCCACCTATGAAGAACGGGGCGTGGACTATCCCGTGGGCTTCGTTCGCTGGACCGAACAGCGCAACTTCGAGGCGATCCTCGACATGATGGCGGACGGTCGGCTCGATGTGAAGCCGCTTGTCTCGCACCGCTTTCCCATCGCCGACGCAGGACAAGCCTATGAGCTCGTCGGTGGTTCTGCGCCGTCGCTCGGGATCCTGCTGCAGTATCCCACAGTCGACGAGCAGCCGGACGCACAGATTCGCCGGCAGACGATCTCGCTCCGGAGCGCGGCGACGCCTCTGGCGCAGGCGCGGAAGGGGTCGGTGCGCGTCGCCTTTATCGGCTCGGGCAACTACGCGACCGCCGTCCTGATTCCCGCGTTCAAGGCAGCGGGAGCACAGCTCGCGACGGTCGCGTCGCGCGCCGGCGTGAGCGGTGTCCATGCGGGTCGGAAGTTCGGCTTCGAGGACACGACCACGGCCACGGACGCGGTGTTCGACGATCCGTCGATCGACGCCGTCGTCGTCAGCACACGCCATGACAGCCACGCGCGCCGCGTCGTGCAGGCCCTCGGCGCAGGCAAGCATGTCTTCGTGGAGAAGCCTCTCGCCCTCGACCGTCCCGGCGTGGACGAGATCGAGTCCGTGCATGGCGCGGCCGCATCGGTTGGGACGCCACCCGTCGTCATGGTCGGCTTCAACCGGCGGTTCGCCCCGCAGGTGCAGAAGATGAAGTCGCTGTTGCGCGGCGTGACCGAGCCGAAGGTCATGATCATGACGGTGAACGCAGGCGCGATTCCGCCCGAGCACTGGACGCAGGACTGGGCAGTGGGTGGAGGCCGCATCATCGGCGAGGGCTGCCACTTCATCGACCTCATGCGCTTCCTGGCGGCGTCCCCGATCGTGGGATTCCAGGCGACGGCACTCGGTGCGGCGTCTGGCGCAAAGGTCATGGACGACAAGTGCACGGTCACGCTCCACTTCGCGGACGGCTCCATCGGGACGCTCCATTACCTCGCCAACGGTCACAAGTCCTTCCCGAAGGAGCGTCTGGATGTCTTTGCCGGTGGCCGCATCCTGGAGCTCGACAACTTTCGGCGCCTCACGGGTTACGGCTGGTCGGGCTTCGCGAAGATGAACCTCTGGAAGCAGGACAAGGGACAGGCGGCGTGTGCCGCCGCGTTCGTCCATGCGATCGAGCATGGCGAGCCATCGCCGATCGCGTTCGACGAACTGCTGGAAGTCAGCCGCGCAACGATCGAAATCGCCGAAGCCCTCCGCTAGGGACATCGAGCTTCGAGCCGAGAGATCATCCGAGCCCCGACCGACCGAATGCCCCTCATCGACATCATCGCGGGTGCCCGCCCGAACTTCGTCAAGGTTGGGCCGATCATCCGCGCCATCCAGACGCGCTCCGCGGCGGGCGGTGCGCTTCGCTACCGGCTCGTGCACACCGGACAGCACTACGATGAACGCATGTCGGGCGACTTCTTCAGTCAGCTCGGCATCCCGACGCCCGACGTGAACCTCGAAGTGGGCTCCGGGACGCAGGCGGGACAGACCGCCGCGATCATGGTACGATATGAGAAGCTGTTGCTTGAACAGCCATGCGATCTCTGCCTCGTCGTCGGTGACGTGACGTCCACAATGGCGTGCTCGATCGCTGCGCAGAAGCTCCGGATTCCCGTCGCGCATGTGGAGGCGGGAATCCGCTCCGGCGACTGGACGATGCCGGAGGAGATCAACCGCATGGTCACCGACGCGATCACCAATTACTTCTTCACGACGAGCGAGGTCGCCAACGAGAACCTGCGCCGGACGGGCGTCGCCGACGACCGGATCTTCTTCGTCGGCAACACCATGATTGACACCCTGCTGGCAAACATGGACCGCCTGCGCCCGCCAGCGTTCTGGGACGAGCACACGCTCCGGCCCGGCGGATACTTTGTCGCGACGCTCCACCGGCCGGCCAACGTGGACGAGCTCAGTCAGCTCGGTGAGACGCTTGCCGCGATCGGCGTGGGTTGTCGCGGCCTCCCGGTCGTCTTCCCCGTCCATCCGCGGACGGCCAAGACCCTGCGCGACCTTTCGGGACTGCCGGCCAATATCCTGGTAGTCGATCCCCAGCCGTACCTCGAGTTCAATTTCCTGGTCCGGCACGCCATGGCTGTGCTCACGGACTCGGGCGGAATCACCGAGGAGACGACGGTGATGGGAGTGCCGTGCCTCACACTGCGCGATTCGACGGAGCGGCCTGAGACGATCACGGTCGGCACCAACCTGCTCATCGGCACGGACCCGTCCCTGCTCCGCCCCGCGCTCGATCTCATCTTTGCAAATTCCTGGAAAAAGGGCGGTATTCCGGAGAAGTGGGACGGCCATTCCGCCACGCGCATTGTTGACGTCCTGGAGCGTGAGCTCGGGTGAAGATCCTCATACTCAGCTTCTACTACCGTCCGGACCTGAGTGCCTGCTCCTTCCGCACGACGATCCTGGTGGACTCGCTGCGCAGGCAGATGCCTGCCGGCAGCCAGGTGGACGTCATCACCACGCTGCCCAACCGCTACCATTCGTATTCCGCCGACGCGCAGGAATCAGAGATCGACGACGGCGTACGCATCACGCGCGTCGCCCTGCCTCCGCACAAGAGCGGCATCCTCGACCAGGCGCGCGCGTTCATCGCGTTCACGCGCGGCGCGAGTCGGGCCGCCGAGCCGAAGTACGACGTGGTGTTCGCGACATCGAGCCGGCTCATGACGGCGGTTCTTGGCGCGTGGATCGCGAGGAAGACCCACGCCCGGCTCTACCTCGACCTGCGCGACATCTTCGTGGACACCATCGCCGACGTGTACACGGGACCGATCGCGTGGAGCACGAAGCCCGTCTTCCACTTCCTCGAGCGTTGGGCCGTCTCGCGGGCGGACCAGGTGAATCTCGTTTCGCGCGGGTTTGCGCAATACTTCGAGCGCCAGTATCCGGCCCAGCGGTTCTCGTACTACACGAACGGCATCGACGACGAGTTCCTCGCCGGCGCGCCAGACGCGGCGCAGGAGATCGCGCGCGTGGAGTCGCCGCGCCGCCTCACCGTCCTCTACGCCGGCAACCTGGGCGAGGGTCAGGGGCTGCACGCCATCTTGCCGGCACTGGCGCGCGGCATGGGTAACAACGTGCGCTTCCTGGTCGTCGGGGATGGCGGCCGCAAGCGAGCGCTCGAGTTGGCGCTCGCCGCCGAAGGCATCACCAACGTGGAGCTGCGTCCGCCGGTGCCGCGCGCGGAGTTGGTGAAGCTCTACGAGGCGTCCGACGTCCTCTTCCTGCACCTCAACGACTACGAGGCGTTCAAGAAGGTACTGCCATCGAAGGTCTTTGAGTATGCCGCGATGGGAAAACCCGTCTGGGCGGGCGTGGCGGGATACGCCGCGGAGTTCATCCGCACCGAGATCCGCAACTCTGCCGTCTTCGCACCGTGCGACGTCGCCGACGGCGTGCGCGCCTTCGAGACACTCGCGCTCACGAACACGCAGCGGCCGGAATTCCTGGCGAAGTACTCGCGGGCGAGCATCAGCGATGCCATGGCGGCCGAGGTGCTCTCTCTCTCTGATCACGGCTGAGCGTCGTGGAGCCGCTCGGAAGCCCGGACACGCGTCGCCGCTGGCGCGAAGGCGCCGCGTACGGCGCACTCGCCGGCATCTTCGTGTGGCAGTTCGGTCTCACGGGACGGTTCGCGTCGAGCACGCCGCAGGTCGTGATGCTCGCAACCCTCACCGGGCTGCTGATCGGGTGGCTCGGTGCGGGCCGCTACCTGCTCCTCGCCGATCTCGCGGCAATGCTCTGCTACTTCGTTATCGGGCTGACTCCCCTGCTCGACCGGCCGATTGCGGCGTGGGTCCGCGCGGATGCCGCGCCGACTCGCGTCGACGCCATTGTCGTGCTCGCGAGCTCGGTGACGTCCGACTCATCGCTCGACGTGGCGGGTGCCGACAGGATGCTTACCGGCATCGCACTCGTGCGTCGCGGCGTGGCACCGCGCATCGTCACGACGCGTGTCGAGCACCGCTTCGGCGCGCGCGTCATCGCGAGTGACGCCGACCAGCGGTGGCTCCTCCAACTGGCGGGCGCAGACAGCATGTGGACGTCCGTGACGACCGTGCAGTCGACGCGCGACGAGGCGATTCAGCTTGCGGCATTCCTCGAGCCCGCCGGCGCGCGCACCATCGCGGTGGTGACGTCCCCGATGCACACACGACGGGCCTGCGCGACCCTCGAGCGCGTCGGATTCCGCGTGATCTGTGTGGCGGCCCGCGAACATCTGGGAACGACATGGCATCCCGTGACCGGGTCCGACAGGGTGGCTGCCTTCCGTGCCTACCTCCACGAGCGCGTGGCGATGCTGAAGTACCAGTGGAAAGGGTGGGTTGCGTGATCGGACCGAATGCCGTGGTGTGTCTCGCGGTTCTCGCGGTTCTCGCGGTCGCGTGCGCGGGTACGGGCATGCTGCGCCGCTACGCGCTCGCGCACGACGTGCTCGACATCCCGAACGAGCGAAGCTCGCACGTCCACGCGACGCCTCGTGGCGGCGGCGCCGCTATTGTGACGGCGTTCCTGTTGGGCGTGTTCGGGTTCGGCGTCACGGGGCTCATCGACGCCTCGACCGTCACGTCGCTCGTCGGCGCCGGCACCATCGTGGCGGTGATCGGATTCATCGATGACCACAGTTCGTTGCCGGCACGCTGGCGACTGCTGGCGCACTTCGCCGCCGCCGTCTGGGCCCTGGCGTGGATCGGCGGACTCGCGCCGGTCGATTTGATGGGACACGTCGTCGACCTCGGGATCGTTGGCAACGCGTTGGCCGCGATCGGCCTCGTGTGGCTGCTCAATCTCTACAACTTCATGGACGGCATCGACGGCATTGCCGCCGTCGAGGCGGTGACCGCCTGCGTCGGGGCCGCAGCGCTGTGCTGGCTCGACCCCGCGACGCGAGCGGACGGCGCCCTCGCGCTGCTCCTCGCCGCCGCGTCGGCTGGGTTTCTGCTCTGGAACTTCCCCCCACCCGCACGTATCTTCATGGGCGATGTCGGCAGCGGGTTCGTGGGGCTCATGGTCGGCACACTGACGCTGCACGCCGCCGGTGTCTCGACACAGCTGCTGTGGAGCTGGCTCATCCTCCTCGGCGTGTTCATCGTCGATGCGACCATGACCCTGTTCCGCCGCCTGGCTCGGCGCGAGAGGATTTACGAGGCGCATCGAAGCCACGCTTATCAGCACGCGACGCAACGGATCGGACAGCACGGCCCCGTGACGCTCGTGACCGGCGCTATCAACGTACTTTTCCTGTTCCCCGTGGCCCTGCTTGTCGCCCGCGCACAGCTCGATGGACTCGTGGGACTACTCATCACATACGTGCCCCTCGCCGCGCTTGCCACCTGGCTTGGAGCAGGCTCTCGGGACGGTCGAGCACGATAGTGATGCCCCCATTTCATTCGAGGAAATCGTCGCGGTTAGCCGTGTGACCACCTACAGCGCAAGCACCGGGGTGACGGTGGCGACGTGCTGACCTCACTCGCGCGGTACTGGCGCACTGTCAGGCATCTGCGTCCGGGGCAAGTCGTGCATCGCGTCGTCTTCCGGATGGCACGACCCGCCGTGGACCACCGGCCTGCGCCTTCACTCCGGCCGAGCCTCCGAGCGGCATGGCTGCCGCCAGCGGAGAACGAGCAGAGCCTTTTCGGGCAGACCCGCGTGCGCCTGTTGGGGCTCGAAGGCGACATCGACGACGGTGGATGGGACGATTCCGCAAAGATGAAGCTTTGGCGGTACAACCTCCACTACTTCGACGATCTCACCGGCGCGAACGCGGCGGGTCGAGCGCCGTGGCACACGGAGTTGATGAATCGCTGGGTGCGCGACAATCCTCCGGCGTTGGGGACGGGATGGGAGCCCTATCCCACCTCGCTGCGCATCGTAAACTGGGTGAAGTGGTGGGTCGCGGGCGGCGACCTGCCCGCGTCGTGCGTGGAGAGCCTTGCCATCCAGGCGCGCTGGCTCACGAGACGGCTCGAGCGGCATCTTCTGGGGAATCACCTCTTCGCCAACGCGAAGGCGCTGCTTTTCGCGGGCGCCGCCTTCGACGGACCCGAGGCGGCGTCCTGGATCACCCGTGGAACGTCGATCCTCGTCACGGAGATCCCCGAGCAGATCCTGCCGGATGGCGGACAATTCGAGCGCAGCCCGATGTATCACACGCTCGCCCTCGAGGATGTGCTCGATCTCCGCAATCTGGCACTCGCAGCGGCGTCCAGCGGCGATTTCCGCCTCGAAGCAGTCGGCGCGATGTGCGCCGCGCGCGTGGAGCCAATGCGACGCTGGATGCGGCTCATGGCCCATCCCGACGCTGATGTGTCATTCTTCAACGACACCGCAATGGGCATCGCGCCGTCGCCGGCGGTCCTTGAGGACTATGCCATGCGGCTCGGGTATCCGCCCTCGGCCCCCGCGGTGGACGGCGTGACACTGCTGGCGGATAGCGGCTACGCGCGGTTGGAGAATGCCAACGCCGTCGTGATCGTCGATGTCGGCCCGGTCGGCCCGGACTACCTGCCCGCGCACGCTCACGCGGACACGCTGTCATGCGAATTCTCGTTCCGTGGGCAGCGTGTACTCGTCAACTCCGGGACGTCTGAGTATGGGGATGGGCCGGAGCGCCATCGTCAACGGGGCACGAGCGCCCACAACACGGTGGTGATCGATGGCATCGATTCTTCCGAGGTCTGGTCTGGCTTTCGCGTCGGTCGCCGCGCCCGTCCGATGGCGGTGCGCCTGGCCCGGGCGGGCACCATCGGAATAGCGGCAGCGCATGACGGGTATCGCCACCTCCCGGGGTCGCTGGTGCATCGACGCAGCTGGGAGCTGGACCGCGCGAGCTTCTCGATAGAGGACACGCTCAGCGGCGTTCCCGTGAGTGCCGAGGCACGCTGGCACGTGCATCCGGACGTCGCCGTGGGAGCGGTGTCGCCGGATGGCAAGAGCGTGTCGCTACAACTGCCCAATGGTCGAGAGTTGACGTTGCGCGTGGAAGGCGCGCGCCTGAACGTCGAGCCAGCAACCTGGCACCCGCGTTTCGGCGAGTGCCTCCCCACTCGGTGCGTGGTTGCGCGCTTCGGCGGCGCAGTGGTACGGACGCGCGTCGATTGGAGCGCATGAGGTGAGGATCCTCGTCTTGCGCTCCTATATTCCGTCCCGATCTCAGCTCGGGCTCATTTGGCACGACTGGCCTGGTGCGATCGCTGCTCACGCTGCCCAGACCGACTCGATGGTGGACGTGGTGACTACCCTACCGAACCAATGCCTGTCGGTCAGCGCGGACAGGCCGTCCGTCGAGCAGGATGGGGCGTCGACTGTGCGTCGCATTGTGCGACCGGAACACTGGCGCGGCATGTTCGATCAGGCGCGCGCGCTCGTCGCCTGTGTGCGCGGCGCGCGCGTTTTCACGAGACACCACCCCAATACGATCTCGTGTTCGCGCGACCATATCAGGGGGGAGATGGCGGCGGATATCCAACGGTTCGGCATGGGGGGCTGACGTGCGAATCCTCGTGACTGGTGCGAGTGGTTTCGTGGGGCACGCCGTCGTCGAGCGTCTCGCCGCTGATCCACGAGACCTGATTCTCGCCGCGAGCCGTCGGCCCCCGGGATTGCTCGCGAAGCGCGTGGAGTGGGTGCAAATGGGCGACCTTGCGGCCGGGGCGGCGTGGAACGAGTCGCTCGACGACATCCGCGTCGTCGTGCACACTGCGGCGCGGGTGCATGTCATGCACGACACGGCGGCAGACCCACTGGCGGAGTTTCGCAGGGTGAATGTGGACGGCACGCTTGCCCTGGCACGGCGTGCGCACGCGTCGGGCGTGTCCCGCTTCATCTTCCTGAGCTCGATCAAAGTGAACGGCGAAGGATCCCAGCGTGGACGGCCATTTCGCGCCGACGACCCGCCCCAGCCGGTCGATCCGTATGGCCTCTCCAAACTCGAAGCGGAGCGGGCACTGTTAGCGCTCGGAGCCCAGACCGGAATGGAGATCGTGATCATACGCCCCGTCCTGGTCTACGGCCGGGGCGTTCGCGGCAACTTCCGCTCGCTGATTGAATGGGTGCGTCGAGGAGTACCGCTGCCATTCGGCGGAATCGACAACCGCCGCAGCTTCGTGGCGCTGGACAACCTTGCCGACTTGATCGGGACCTGCGTTCGGCATCCCGCCGCCTCTGGCACTTGGCTGGTGAGCGACGGCGACGATGTCTCGACGCCGGAGCTGCTCCGCCGCGTCGCCGGCGCCATGAGCGTTCGCCTGCGGCTTATGCCCGTGCCCCCGGCCTGCCTGCGGGCGTTGGGGGTGCTCGCGGCTCGGGTAGACCAGATGGAGCGCCTTTGCGGGGACCTTCAAGTGGACATCGGCCCCGCGCGGGGACTGCTCGGCTGGGTGCCTTCGATCTCCATGCGCGACGCACTCGCTGTCGCGTTTGCGGCTGACGGCTAGCACGGACCGACTGCAGCGGAGCGCGTCGCTCGATGGAGATGGCAACTACCGCCTGAATGGGATTAAACCCAGTGACGCGCCGATCTGGATACCCGGTCACATGGCAACCGCCAACGCAACGCCCGCCATCCCAAGGAGGGCAGGGCCGCCCCTAGCAGCCCGTGGCAATAGTCGCGTTTTGGTGGTGGAATACTCTTAAGAGAAGTAGTAAGATGGTGCATGGCCACGGGCAGACGCGGTACCCGACAGCGGCAAGCAGAACGCTGGGTGGCGACGGCCGATATTGTCCGGACGCCCGGCCATGCGTTCTACACCAAACTGGAGGAACTCCTCGTCGAACACCACTTCGACCGGGCGGTCGAACACTTGTGCCGACGCTTCTATAAGGGCCCTTTGGGCCAGCCCATTCTCGCGCCGGGCATCTTCTTTCGCTGCCTCCTCATCGGCTTCTTCGAAGGACTCGACTCCGAACGCACCATAGCCTGGCGCGTGGCCGACTCCCTCTCGCTCCGGGCGTTCGTCGGATACGGGATCGACCAGCCGACCCCGGATCATTCGACCATTGCCCGGACGCGTCGCCTCTACGGGTATCCACGCACAAGGCCGTGTTTCGGTGGGTGCTGCGGCGCTTGAAGGACGAAGGACTGATGGTGGCGGACGCAGCGCTGGCGGCTGTGGGCTTGGCACCAAGCCAGGAGTCGGTCTTGGACAAAGGATATCACAGCGGAGCGGTGTTGGTCGCGCTCGCCGAGGAGGACTACCGCAGTTACGTGTCGGGAGCCGAAACGTCCACGCCCCAGTGGAAAGGCCAAGAGCAGGAGCAGGAGCAGGAGCAGCGACAGCTCTATGCGAATCGGCGCCGGGTGCATGGTCCGCGCCCCAGAGGGCTGCAAGCGACACGGGCCGAGTTGAATGTACGAAGCACCGCGCATCTCTGCGAAACGGGCGGGATGCGGCGCGTGCATCTGCGCGGGCGTGACAACATTCTCAAGCGGCTGCTGATTCAGGCCGCCGGCTTCAATCTCGCGCTCATCATGCGCAAGCGATTGGGGGTTGGGAAGCCGAGAGGCCTTCAAGGGGCCTCGGGCGCGTCTGTTGCGGGTCTCCGACGCCTCCACACGGCCGTTCGCGGCGTTTACAACGCGGTTAAGCGCCTCCTCCACCTCATTCTCGATATTCCAACGGTGGCGCCCGGCGTTTTCCACATGCCGATCCCTGAATAACGGATCCGATTTCTACTACGGGCTGTTAGGCGCGCGCCGATGACGCAACGGGAAGAGAGAACTCACCGGAATCGAGCACCCCGGCGTACTCCGGTACCAGGGCGCCAATGAGGGCGCGGAGTTCGCTTGCTGAGGTGTTCGTCGTCGCGGCGTGGATGAGTCGCTCGATCATCTCGTGCCCATCTGCCGGAAATGCGGAATCGCGCGCGCGAAGGATCTTCTCGTGCGTCGTGGGGACGGCGACCGATTCGCCGAAGAACAACTCCTCGTATAGCTTCTCGCCCGGACGCGTGCCGAGGAACTTGATCTCGATGTCGGTACCGATCTCGAGCCCGGAAAGCCTGATCATGTCGGCGGCGAGGTCGAGCACACGCACCGGTTCCCCCATATCGAGAACGAACACCTCGCCGTGCTCACCGAGCGCGGCGGCCTGCAACACCAGCTGGACCGCCTCTGGAATCGTCATGAAATACCGCGTCATGTCGGGGTGGGTGATGGTCACCGGCCCCCCGGCCGCGATCTGCCGCATGAACGTCGGTACCACGCTTCCTCGACTACCCAGGACATTCCCGAAACGCACCGCGACATAGCGACTGTGTTCTTCCGCCACTTCATGCACGATGTACTCGGCAATCCGCTTCGTTGCACCCATGACGCTCGTCGGCCGAACTGCCTTGTCGGTCGAGATCATCACGAAGTGCTCCGCCTCGCAGAGCGCTGAGCACTGCACGACGTTCCGAGTGCCGAGCACGTTGTTGAGGATGGCCTCACCGACGTTGGCCTCCATGAGCGGCACATGCTTGTGGGCTGCAGCATGAAACACCGAGTACGGGCGGTGCGTGGAAAACACGCGTTGCATGCGACGTTCATCCCGCACGTCAGCGATGATGGGGTCCACGCGCGTGCCGGGGAAATCCCGGTGCATTTCCTGAAGCAGCTCGAAAATCGAGTTTTCGCCACGGCCCAGCGCCACGATGCGTGCCGGCTCCAGGCGCGCCAATTGTCGACATAGCTCGCTGCCGATCGAACCCCCTGCACCCGTGACCAGCACGGTCTGGCCCGCCACGAGCGAGCGCACCTGTTCGATGTCCGTCGTGATCGGCTCCCTGCGC
>JBBQFW010000034.1:0-21333 GCA_038322445.1 Gemmatimonadales bacterium | reverse complement strand
CGCTCGACCAGATCAGCTTTCGTCATGAGGAGTGCCTATGAACGGGCATCGAAGGGGGTGCAAGCTGATCGAACATATCCGCGTTAACTCTTGTGTGTCAAGAGCTTAAAGCACTTCACCCCTGCGACTTGCGTACGGTTTGCATGAACTGCTCGAAGAGTGGGCGCGCGTCGTGCGGACCCGGCGCGGCCTCGGGGTGATACTGCACCGCAAAGATGGGCAGCTCGCGGTGGCGGAGGCCCTCGACCGTCCCGTCGTTCAGATTGACGTGCGTGACCTGCAAAGCCGGCGCGCCGGGGATGGAATCCTCCGTCCCCTGAACCGCGAACCCATGGTTTTGCGACGTGATCAGAATGCGTCCGGTCTCGATCTCGCGCACCGGGTGATTTCCGCCGCGATGCCCATAAGGCATCTTCGCCGTCGAGGCGCCATACGTGAGGCCCAACAGTTGGTGACCGAGGCAGATGCCGAAGATAGGCACCTCGCGCTCGCCCAGCTCACGGACGGTCTCGGGGGCGTAGGCGATGGCGTCGGGATCGCCGGGACCGTTCGAGAGGAATATCCCATCCGGCGACATCTCCATCACTGCGCTCGCGGGGGTCTGCGCTGGCACGACTGTCACCCGGCAACCCGCCTCGTCGAACAGGCGGAGGATATTGCGCTTGATCCCGAAATCGTAGGCCACGATGTGATGCGGCGCCTGGGGGTTTCCCCAGACATAGGACTCGGCCGTCGTCACACGAGAGGCTAGGTCGAGTCCCTCCATGGACGGACAGGCGTCAAGAGCGGCCAGCACCTCTGCGGACGGCGTGTCACCGGGAGCAATGACGCCCCGCATGACGCCGACAGTCCTCAGGTGTCGCGTGAGGCGACGCGTGTCAACGCCTTCAAGAATAGGTATTTGCGCATCTTCAAGGTATGATCCGAGCGAGCCGGCTGCGCGCCAGTTCGAGTAACGTCGAGCTAGCTCGCGACACACAACGCCGGCAACCTGCGCGTCGCCTGACTCAGGGTCCGCGGGATTGACGCCGTAGTTACCGAGCATCGGGGCGGTCATCACGACGATCTGGCTGCGGTAGGATGGGTCGGTGAAGACTTCCTGATAACCGCTCATGTTCGTAGTGAATACCACCTCGGCCACCGTCGCCAGTGGCGCACCGTGCAGCACACCACGAAACAGGGCTCCATCCTCGAGTAGGAGGAACCCTGGCGTTGAAACGCGAGCGATCACCGCGTCAGGGCTTCGCGGGCGCCGGCGTCGCCGGAGCTGAAGAGGATGGCGCTGGTGTCGTAGCGGGTGCCGTGCCTGGCGTTGCTGGCGTGAGATTCACGCCGCCCGCGTTCGGCCCGGTGCTTCCAGACTTCGGCGCCGGAGCGGTCGCGGGCGCTGTCGGCTGTGTGAATGCATCATCAAGCACTGACTTCGGCGCGCGCGACCGCGCCATGGAGAGCGACAACACGAAGGAGAGGAACAGGAAGATTCCGCCCCCCCACCAGCTCGCCTTGGTGAGCAGATTGCCGGCCTGGCGCGTGCCAAGGAGCGAATCCGCCGAGCTGCTCACACCACCGAAGCTGGCGGCGAGCCCACTGCCCTTACCGCTCTGCAGCAGAATGGCGGCAATGAGCACGAGGCTGTCGATCATGAGCAGGACGAGCAGAAAGGTGTACATCGGTGAGGCGGTAGTGAGTGAAACAATGCGGAGGATAACCCCTTAATATCGCTGGGGTTATGGTGGGGCGTCAAGCGGGGGAGAGCAGCAGATACCCCGTCTGGCAGAGGCGGTAGCAGAGGGCCCCGCGCGCTTCCGCGCGAAGCTCCCGCTGCCTGAAATGTCGAGCTACTGACGTCGCGGACGCGATTCTAGTTGCGCTCCTCGACGTCTTTGTCGCGATTGATGTACTGCTGCGCTCGGAGATAGGCCTGCTTGCCGATCAGCCGGCCAAGCGCGCGCGACTGCACGTCACCCTCGATGAAATGGATCCCGCCGTAGCGGCGCGAGATGCCAGCTTCATCGGCGGCCACGCTGAACGTCGTCCAGGAAAGCGTGACAGCCGTCGCCGGGACGAGCCCTGGCTCGACGCGGCTGCTCCCCGCGGCGATGGTCACGCTCCCGCCGAAATCATCGCTGCCGGTGTAGCGCTTGAGCACTTCCGCCGCGGCCGCGCTGAATATGCTGTGACCGGAGATGAACTCCGGAAACGGGGGCGTCACCACCGACGCAGCCTGATACGGGCGCCAGTCCTTGCCGTCGATCCACTGTGTGCCCAGGCCGGGACCCGCCCACGCGCGGATCGGCACCCCGGAATAGAGGAAGTGCACCGCGGTCACTGGACGCACGGAGTCAAAGTACCGCTTCGCTTCCCAGGAGGCGATGCTCGCGTCGAATACCGCGTTGGTCATGGCGAAGAACATCGGCACGTCTTCGTCCACGGAGTGCCGATCGCGGCGGGAGACGGCCTCCGCGAAGAGGCACCAATGGCCGGGAGGCAGCTCGGAGCGCGGGCCGTCAGCCCAGTACTCCGCGATCACCTTCTCGCGATCGGTGAGGTTCGCGCTGTAGGCGATGACCTCATCCGCCTGCTGCGTGTAGCCTGCAGACGGATACTGGTTGGGGAGCACCGCTGGCCTGAATTGGCTGGCCGACGTGAGCGCGAACGGAGTGACATTTTTCCAATGTGGCGCGATGAAGCGCTGCGTGCTCAACCCGATCTGGATCGGCTGCCACCGGTTCGGATCCGAGATGACGCTGGGACTGTTCACCGGAGTGTAGCCGGTGTAGTCGCTGTAATTGCCGGGGTTGAGGTCACCCAGCTGATTCGAGCCGTCGCCATGTCGATAGTCGATCACTGCCTTCGCCGCCACGTTGCCGATGCCCGCGGCCGTGGTCACGTCCGTGGTCACGTCGTTGGGGTCGTAGCCGAGCGACGCCATGCGTGCGTTGAAGGAGGGAATCTCACTGGGAAAGAGATCGGACAACGCACGGTACGCCGCGTACGACACAGCACGCTGCTTGTTGGCGTCCCTGCGCTCGTTTGCGGGCCGACGGAGTGTCGTGCCGAGTCGCGTGCCAATGGCGTCCTTGTCGTAGGCGGCCCACGCGTCGAACATCGCTGTGTGGACGATGGCGAGCGCACGCGCCACGATTGGTGGGCCGGGATGCGTTATGCGGATTGCCTGGAGCGCATCGGCGTCCCACTGCACGACGACGTTATCGGGCGACGGCTTCTTGCTGTCGCTCCGGGCGACACCGATGGGCGAGCTGGCACTCGGCGCGCTGAGATCGGGTCCGCACGCTGCGAGCAGCGCGAGCGCAACCAACGAGAGTCTGACGCGCGTGCCGCGGGCAGGGGAAATCGCGAGATTTCGCATATGCTGGGGGTGGTGGGAGTGGAACAGCAGCCTTGGCTGCGTCGCAAAGGCGAGGTGGGACGAACGCAGAAACCCCGACTCGAGCGCAGCGATTCAACCGCGGCGACAAATCATCGCACGGGCGCTCCACGCTTGAGTCGAACAGAAAATGCCCGTGTTCACGCCGGGCAATCCGTACGCCAGAGGGGTTACAAACGTAAATCCTTTGCTGGCTTGGAGATGCCTTGCGCTCTCAACATCTGCAAGTGGCGACTGTTGCGCGCTGGCAACACTTAGGGCCGTAGGACTCTACACCTCGGCTGCACCACGTCAGGCACACTGGGGCCAACAAGACGGTGACGACGAGCTGTTCGCCGCGGCGCGCCTTGCTGAGTATGTGAGCCGCGCAGCAACCTGTTCGTTGGTGCACCGCGATTCTGCAAACGATCCACCCATGAACCGCCTAGGGTTCGGTCGTCACGTGGCGCAGATCGTCGCCCAGGTCACGGGATCGAGACTCGCTCCCCCTACCAGCACCCCGTCCACCTCGTCGGCTGCCATCAGCGACGCGACATTCGAGGTGGTGACGGAGCCGCCGTAAAGGAGAGGGATCTCGCGCGCCACCGCGCCGACCAGGGCCACCAAGGCGGCGCGCAGCGCGCGGTGCACTGTGGCCGCGTCCTCCGGCGTCGCCGTGCGGCCGGTTCCGATGGCCCACACCGGCTCGTACGCGATCATCGCTCCGGAGACCGCCTCGTGCGACAATGCCGACAGTCCAGCGCGAAGTTGGTGCAGCACCACCTGCTCCGTTTCACCGTGCTCGCGCTGCTCGATGGTCTCGCCCACGCACAGGACAGGAACGAGCCCGTGCTCGATCGCCTTGGCGCATTTGCGAGCCGCCTCGGCATCCGTCTCGCCGAAGAGATGGCGGCGCTCCGAGTGGCCGACAAGAACATACCCGGCGCCGGCGTCGGCCGCGATCACGGCCGAATTCTCGCCCGTGAACGCACCCTTCTCTTCCGCGTGAATATTCTGCACGCCAACGCGCACGTCATCGCGCCCGACAAGCGCAGCGCGCACGGCGGCGAGCGACAACGCTGACGGGAACAGCAGCACGGTGCTGTCCGATCGCGCTGCGTGCAGCGACAGGAATGTGTTGACGAAGCCCGTCGCGGCGGTCGGACCGAGATTCATCTTCCAGTTGCCGGCGAACACCGGTCGCGCGTGAGGACTCATGCTCAGCGCTCGTCCAGGATGTCCACACCGGGAAGGACTTTCCCCTCAAGAAACTCGAGCGACGCGCCACCACCAGTGGAAACATGGCTCATGTTCGACGTTAGTCCGGCCTGCTCGACGGCGGCGGCCGAATCACCACCTCCGACGATCGTCGTTGCGCCTTTCGCCGTGGCCTGCGCCATGGCGTCCGCAATGGCGCGCGTGCCCTTGTCGAAGGGCGGAGTCTCGAACACGCCCATCGGTCCGTTCCAGAGAATCGTCTTCGCGCTCAGGATGGCGCGCGCGTACGACTCCGCCGTGCGTGGGCCGATATCGAGCATGGCCATGTCGGCCGGAATGTGCTCGCGGCTCACCGACCTTGCCTGCGCACCGGCCTCAATGGACGGGGCGACTGTGGCGTCGTGCGGGAGGATGAGGATGCTGCCCGCCTTCTCGATCAGCTCCTTCGCCATGTCCACCCGGTCCGGTTCCACGAGCGACTTGCCCGTCTCGAGGTCCATGGCCTTGTAGAACGTACAGGCCATGGCGCCACCGACCAGCAGCGCATCGACTTTCGGCAGCAACGCCTCGATCACGTCGATCTTGCCGGAGATCTTCGAGCCGCCGAGGATGGCCACGAAGGGCCTCTGCGGATGCTCGAGAGCGCGCTGGAGGTAGTCGAGCTCCTTTTGCATGAGCAGTCCGGCAACGGCGGGCTTGAGGTGCCGCGCCACGCCTTCGGTCGACGCGTGCGCCCGGTGCGCGGTGCCGAACGCGTCGTTCACGTACAGGTCCCCGAGCTCCGCGAATGTGCGCGCGAGGCCGTCGTCGTTCGTCTCCTCACCCGGCAGGAAGCGCGTGTTCTCCAACAGCAGAATCTCGCCATCGCCGAGTGTATGCGTGGCCTTCTGCGCTTCGTCGCTGTCCGTCGACTCCACGAAGGTGACCTTCCGCTTGGGCAACAGCGCCGCGAGGCGGCGGGACACCGGCTCCAGTGAATACCTGGGTTCGGCCTTTGCCTTCGGCCGACCAAGATGCGACAGCAGCACGACCTTGGCACCACGATCGAGGAGGTACTCGAGCGTCGGAAGGGCGGCGCGAATGCGCGTGTCGTCGCTCACGTGCCCCTTGTCGTCCAGGGGCACGTTGAAGTCCACGCGCACCAGGGCGCGCCGGCCCCGCAGCGTTTCCGCCGGGAGGTCCTTGATCGTCTGTTTCGGCATCGTTTACAGCTTGGCGCCGATGTACTGGAGCAGGTCCACGCAACGGCTCGCGTAACCCCACTCGTTGTCGTACCAGCCCGAGACCTTCAGCAGCAGCCCGTCGACGACGTTCGTGCACTTCGAGTCGAAGATGCAGGAGTACGGGTTGCCGATGTAATCAGAGGACACGAGCTCCTCGTCGGTGTACTTGAGAATGCCCTTGAGGTCGCCGCGCTGCGACGCCTTGAGGAAGGCGTCGTTGATCTGCTCGACGGTGACGGGATTCTCGACCACGACCGCGAGGTCCGTCATCGACACGTCCGGTGTGGGGACACGGATCGCGATACCATCGATCTTGCCCTTGAGCTCCGGAATCACGAGGGACGTGGCTTTCGCGGCGCCCGTCGTGGTCGGGATCATGGACATCGCCGCCGCGCGCGCGCGACGCAGGTCCTTGTGCGGCAGGTCGAGGATGCTCTGGTCGTTCGTGTAACTGTGAATCGTGACCATGGAGCCGCGCACGAATCCGAAGTTGTCGCGCACCACCTTGACCATCGGTACGAGGCAGTTCGTGGTGCACGAGGCGTTCGAGATGATGTGGTGCGCCGCAGCGTCGTACGTCGTGTGGTTGACTCCCATCACGATCGTGATGTCCTCGCCCTTCGCCGGTGCGGAGATGATGACCTTCTTCGCGCCGCCGTCGATGTGGGCCTGCGCCTTCGCCGCATCAGTGAAGCGGCCCGTCGACTCGAGCACGATGTCAACGCCAAGCTCCTTCCACGGCAGCTTCCCCGGATCCTTCTCGGCGAGAATCCTGATCTCGTCGCCATCGACCGTGATCGATGAGGCACCCGCCGTGACATCGCCCTTGAACTCGCGGTGGACCGAATCGTACTTGAACAGGTGCGCCAGCGTCTTCGTGTCCGTGAGGTCGTTCACTGCCACGAAGTCGATGTCCGTGAGGCCGGCCTGCTTGGCAGCGCGAAGCACCTGGCGCCCGATACGGCCGAAGCCGTTGATTCCCACCCGAATTGCCATCTGTGTCTCCTGTAAGTTCACCACCGGTCGCCAAGGGCAGGCGCACGGCCAAAGGTCACAAAACTGATGATCCGCGTTCCACCGTCGTGGAGTGCCGCCGCACACTCGTTCAGCGTGGCGGCCGTCGTCACGACATCGTCCACAAGGATAAGGTGCAGGCCGCGCAGCGAGTTCCGGTCAACGGCCGCATGGAACGCACCGGATACGTTGCGCTTTCGCTCCCCAGGTGTCAACCGCGTTTGCGTCGTGGTTGCACGCCCGCGTACGAGTATATCCTCCCGGACCGGAATTCCCCACACCGCGGCGATGTGCCGAGCAAGTTCGGCGCTCTGGTTATAGCCGCGTTCGCGCAGCCGCGCAGGGGAAAGTGGCACCGGGATCAGCGCTGCGCGCTCGCGCTCGACATCGGCTGGGAAACGGAGAGCCGCCATTCTCCGGCCCATGTCCGCCGCTACGGCACTCCACCCCTGATACTTCAGCGCATGGACGATTCCCCCAGCGCTGCCTCCCGGCACGCCGTAACACGAACGGGCGGCGCGCACGTATGGTGGAAGTAGCGCACACCATGCGCAGGCCACGGGCCTCCTGCCCGGATCGAAGGGGTGCCCACAGCGCTCGCATCGCGGCCGCGGGAGTTGCACGGCCTTGCTCCAGCATGTGCCGCAAACGAGCCCGGATTCGAGCGCTCCCCGGCTTCGTCGGCACAATGCGCAAACCGGCGGCAGGAGGAACTCGAGCAGCGACGCCGACAAATCGGCCGTCCCGCGTCGAAGTGCGGTCAGCCCATGGCCTTCCACATCACGTTCCTGTCCGGCTCGAAGCCGAACCAGCGCTCGAAGGCAATGGCCCCTTGTTCGACGAGCATTCCCTCTCCGTCAGCGGCGCGATGGCCTGCCGCTCGAGCTGCCCTGACCCATGCGGTTTCGCCTGCCGCATAAGCGAGATCGAACACGGCAGCGCCTTGCGGGACTTGATCGATCTCCACGGGCATGGCGTCGCCAGCGTTGAGGCCCAGTGGCGTGGTGTTGACGACCAGCGTTGCGTCGGTCACGGCCCCCCTGATGGATTCGACGGCGCTCGCGAACTGTGAAAAGCGGTACGCGAGGGCATGGGCGCGGGTCATGACCCGATTGTACACGCGCACCTCAGGGACGCCGCATCGTTCCAACGCACAGAGTACCGCGGCAGCGCCGCCGCCGGCGCCGATCACCGCCACGCGCGCGCCCGCAAGCCGATCACCAAGGAGCATCCGGATGACGAGCTCCGCGCCGCCGACGTCGCTGTTGTCGCCTACGAGTTGACCCTGCTCATGCCAGAAGACATTGACCGCTCCAACGCGTTCCGCGAGCGGCATCAACCGGCGGCACCGCAGCGCGAACTGTTCCTTGTGGGGAATGGTGACATTGCCGGCGCCATGTTCGCGCGAGAGCGAGGCGATCACGTTACCGAGCTCTTCGGGTGCCACGTCGACGAGCTCGTACGTGAGCGGAATACCCGCTGCCTTCAGGGCGGCATTCTGGAATCGTGGCGAGATCGAGTGCGCAACCGGATGTCCGAGCAAGACCAGTCGCGCTGGTGCATCCATCACGACGCGCCGGGCACCTGCTCCGCCGCGAAATGATCGAAGACCCTCCGGATCTCGGCTTCCAGTTCGTCAGCAGTGGCGCGGTAGGTATCGAGATCTCCGCCCATCGGATCACTGACCGAACGCCCTATGTGCCCCGTTCGCGGATACGCGGTGATGAGGAAGCCCTTGCCGGAACCGCCGAGGGCCTCCACGCGCTCGAGGTGATGGGGGCCCATCGCAAGGATGATGTCGCTCGACTCCACGAGCGCACGTGAAAGCTGCTGCGAGCGGTGACCGCCCAGGTCGAGACGGCGCTCCATGCCGACGAGCAGCGCGCCGTCCGACGCCGCCGCGCCTTCCCACGCACTCGTCCCCGCGCTCGCGACGTCCACGTCCACCAATCCACGTTCGATGGCCATTTTGCGCGCGAGCGCCTCGGCCATCGGGCTACGACAGGTATTTCCGGTGCACACGAATAGCATCTTCATGGCGTCAGGCATCTCCGATGAGGCGCGGCGCGGTCTCGCGAAGGATCGACGCCGCGATGGCGCCGGGACGAATGACCCGGGGCGCCCGTCCCGTACAATCGACCACGGTGGAGGGAGGCGACGGCTGCAGAGTACCGCCATCGAGCACGCGAAGCGCGCCGCTGGCAATCACGGCGGGCCACTGCTCTCGAATGTCGCGCGACGATGTCGCTGGGGGAACCCCAGGTCGGTTGGCGCTGGTGGACGTGATCGCATCGCCGTGCGCGCGAATGAGCCGCTGCAGGTTGCCATGCGACGTCCATCGCACCGCAATGCCGCCCTCAGGTCCCCGCAACGCATCCGGTACCCGCTTCTCGCCGCCAGGCAACACCAGTGTGAGCGCGCCAGGCCAGTGTCGTGCCGCGAGGTTCGTCGCGAAGCTTGGCAGCTTGAGGTCGAGCTTCGCGAGCATCTCGCTACCTGCGATCAGCAGCAGGAATGGCTTTCCCTTGGGCCGTCCCTTCATGCGGACCAGTGCCGCGACGGATTCGCGATCGATCGCGCCGCCAAACCCGTAGACCGTCTCGGTGGGGTACGCGAGCACGAGGCGCCGCTCCATCTGGTCGAGGGCGGGACGAATTGCCCCGGCGACCTCGGCCTCGGACCAGAACGGAATCGACAATGCGGCGCCGTTCATTCAACCACTCCGAACAGCGCCTCGGCGCGCGCGAAGTCCGCGCCCTCCGTCACCTTCAGCGCGCGTTCCGTACCGCGGACGACGCGAACAGGTATGCCGAGTCGCTCGCAGAGCGCCGCGTCGTCGGTTGCCGAGATGTGGTCGCGTGCCGCCCGGCGATGTGCGTCGACGATCACGTGACGAGGGAACCCCTGCGGCGTTTGCGCGCGCCACAGTGCCTCGCGGTCCACCGTGCGGACAATCATGTTGTTCGCGTCCACTTCCTTCAGCGTGTCCACGACGGGCAGCGCGGCAATTGCACACGTGCCGCCGCGTACGCTCTCGACGACCCGATCAATCGTGCCCTCGTCGACGAGCGGACGCGCCGCGTCGTGCACCAGGACGATCTGCGCCTCGTCCGGCAGGTCATCGAGGCCGTTCGCGACGCTCTCGCTGCGAGTTCGCCCGCCGATCGAGACGAGCAGCCGATCGACGTCGCACTGAAAGAGCCACGGCGGGGGATCGCCGGCGTACTTCTGTGGCAGCACACACACCACCATCCCGACGTCGGCACGCGCCATGAACGTCTGCACGCTGTGCAGGAGCATCGGCTTACCGGCGACCCAGCGGAACTGTTTCAGCTCGTCCCCGCTCACGCGCGATCCCGTGCCTCCCGCCACGATGACGACGCCCACATCCCGTCGCTCGAACGCGGTGCCGCTCATGCGAACACGCGCTCGAACATCTCGGCAATCGTGCGGACACCGACCGCGCGCAGCCCCTTCGGCACCCGCGCCGGTACCGCGCGTTCGGCCAGGTAGACGGTGCGCATGCCCATGTTCGCCGCTTCGGCCAGCCGCCGCTCTGCCTGCGACACCGGTCGAATCTCGCCACCCAGCCCCACCTCGCCGATAAAGACTGCGTCTGTCGGCAGCGAGCGGTCGTAAACGCTCGACGCCAGCGCGGCCGCGACGGCCAGGTCGCCGGCCGGCTCCTGCAACCGCACGCCACCCACCACATTCAGGAATACGTCGAGCTGACCGAACGAGAGGCCGGCTCGCTTGTCGAGCACCGCGAGCAGCAGCGCGAGACGCCGGCCGTCGTACCCCGTCGCGACGCGCTGCGGCGTGCCGAACCCGGCCTTTGCGGCGAGGCCCTGGACCTCGATGAGGATGGGGCGCGTGCCTTCCATGAGTGCGGTCACTGCGCTGCCGGACGCATGCATCGAGCGATCGCCGAGGAAGAGCTCCGACGGGTTGGCGACCGGAATCAGGCCGTCCTCCGCCATGCGGAAGACACCGATTTCGTCCACGCTGCCGAAACGATTCTTGGTGGCACGCAGCACCCGGTGGTCCAGTGAATTCTCGCCCTCGAAGTACAACACCGTGTCGACGATGTGTTCAAGCGTCTTGGGACCGGCGATGCCCCCGCCCTTCGTCACATGCCCCACGACGAACACCGCGGTGCCGCTCTCCTTCGCAAAGCGCATGAGGCGCGCAGCGCACTCGCGTACCTGGCCGACGTTTCCTGGCGCGCCCTCGAGGTCGTTGGTGAACACCGTCTGGATGGAGTCGATCACGAGGACCGCTGGCGAAGCGGAGGCTGCCGTCGTGAGGATGGTCTCGAGGTTCGTCTCACTGAGCAGACTGACGTCGCCCGCGTTTTCAGCGAGCCGGTCGGCGCGCAGCTTGATCTGGAGCGCGCTCTCCTCGCCAGAGGCGTAGAGCGTCGCGTGGCCACCGTTCTGCAGTCGGGCCGCGACCTGCAGGAGCAGCGTCGATTTCCCGATGCCCGGCTCGCCGCCAATGAGGATCATCGAGCCGGGCACGATGCCGCCGCCGAGCACGAAGTCGAACTCGTCGATGCCCGTCTTCCAGCGATGCGACTCCGAACCACTCACCTCGCGAAGCCGCGGCGTCGCCGCCACGCTGCCCCCCTCCGCCAGCGTACGAGCCCCACCGGCACGCCGGCTTGCTCCACCACTGGGCACCGTGCGCGACGCCATCTCTTCGATGAGGGAGTTCCACGCGCCGCAGACGTCGCATCGCCCAGCCCACTTGGGATGGTCGGCTCCGCACTCCGTGCAGCGATAGACAGTCTTCGCCTTGACGCTCATGCGGTGAATTTAGCGACCGGAGGCAGGCACGGCGGTGCGTTTTCCCGCCCGCATCATCAATTCGTGGCGCGCCGACAGGGGCTATCCGACGCGCCGCTCCTGTCCCGCCGGCCCTATGCGCCCTGCCTCCGTCCCGCCACCCGTGGGACTCGGGGCGCGGTGCGAAAAATTCTCGAAGCGTGTGTAGCTCTTCTGGAAGAACAGGTTCACGAAACCGATCGGACCGTTGCGCTGCTTGCCGATGATGATCTCGGCC
Organism: Gemmatimonadales bacterium; assembly: GCA_038322445.1. Taxonomy (GTDB): domain Bacteria; phylum Gemmatimonadota; class Gemmatimonadetes; order Gemmatimonadales; family Gemmatimonadaceae; genus AG11. Next base: position 9,447 of record JBBQFW010000034.1, on the reverse strand, counting down.
TTTCCCTCGAGCGAGTTGCCGTCCTTGTCGGCCACGCCCTCGTAGACCTCGGGGCGATAGATGAACATGATGAGGTCGGCGTCCTGCTCGATCGCGCCCGATTCGCGAAGGTCGGAGAGCTGCGGTCGCTTGCTGTCGCCCGCGCGCTGCTCGGGCGCGCGGGAGAGCTGGGACAGCGCGAGCACGGGCACACTCAGCTCCTTCGCGAGCGCCTTGAGGCCGCGCGAGATCTGCGACACCTCCTGCTGTCGGCTCTCCGAGTTCGCCGGGCCCTGCATGAGCTGCAGATAATCGACGACGATCATGTCGAGCCCCTGCTCCGCCTTGAGCCGGCGCGACTTGGAACGCATCTCGAGCAGGGTGATGCCAGCAGTGTCGTCGATCCAGATCGGCGCATGGGTAAGAATGCCGGCGGCGCGTGCGAGCCTCGGAAAATCGTCGTCGCGTAACATGCCCTTGCGCAGCTTCTGCGCATCGATCCGCGCTTCCGACGTGAGCATGCGCTGCACCAGCGACTCCTTGCTCATCTCGAGCGAGAAGAACGCCACCTTCTTCTGCTTCTCGATTGCGGCGTGTTGCGCCATGTTCAGCACGAACGCCGTCTTGCCCATCGACGGACGCGCCGCGATGATGATGAGATCCGAGGGCTGGAACCCCGAGGTCATGTCGTCGAGGTCCGCGAATCCACTCGCGACACCGGTGATCGCCTCGCCGCCCGCATGAATGGCCTCGATGCGCTCCATCGTCGGCCACAGGAGCTCCTTGATGCGCGAAAAGCCCTCGCTGGTGCGCTGCTGCGCCACCTGGAAGATCTTCTGCTCCGCGAAGTCGAGCAGCTCGTCGGCCGTCTGTCCGCCGGAGAATGCCTCGCCGACGATCTCGGTGGACACCTCGATGAGGCGCCGCAGCAGCGCCTTTTCCTTCACGATTTTCGCGTGATACTCCACGTTCGCCGCCGTCGGCACCGCGTCGACCAGAAAGCCGATGTAGTCCTTGCCGCCGGCGCTCTCGAGCTCACTCTTGCGCGACAGTTCGTCGGCGAGCGTGAGCGGATCGACCACACTTCCACGCTCGGTAATCGACATCATCGCCCGGAACAGGCGACGATGCCGCTCCGCGTAGAACATCGAATCGTCCACGACCTCGATCGCGCGCATCACCGCATCCTGGTCGATGAGCATCGCGGCTATCACGGCCTGTTCCGCGTCCTCACTGTAGGGAGGGCGCCGGTCCCGATACGGGTCACGCCCCAGGGGCGCCGGTGTGGTCGAGTATTCGTCGGGCAAGCTGGACGTCTTCCCAGGTAGGGCGTTTCCAGGCCGGATTCCGGAGAAGCGCGGCAGGGTGGTAGGTCACGACGAGCGGAACGCCATGGTAGCGATGAATCTGGCCGCGAAGCTTGCCGATCGTGGTCTTGGTTTCCAGCAGAGTCTGCGCCGCAAAGGTGCCGAGCGCCAGAAGAACCTTGGGTCGGACGAGCTCGATCTGGCGAACCAGATAGGGCGAGCACGCGGTGACTTCCTCGGCCAGCGGATTCCGGTTTCCCGGAGGCCGATGCTTGAGGACGTTCGCGATGAACACATCGTCACGAGACAGCTGGATGGCTTCCAGGATCTTCGTCAGCAACTGCCCCGCCTGCCCGACGAACGGGACGCCCTGCTCGTCCTCGTTGGCGCCAGGCGCTTCTCCCACGATCATGAAGTCTGCATCCGGGTTCCCGGTACCTGGCACCGGATTCCTGGCGGTTGCATACAGCGCACATCGACGGCACGCAGCGACAGCCTCCGCGACCGCCCCGAGCGACTCCAGCTGGAACGCTGCGTCGTCCGCGTGCATGCGTCCCGCCCCGGCGATGACGATGCCGGTCGGCACGTCCGACAAGGGAGAGGAGACGGGCGCCGTAGATGCCTGCGGCGAGGGAACACCGACGGCGGTCGTCACGACGGGCGGTAGCGATGCCGTTGGCGTTGAATTCACCGGGGCTTCCTCCGCTGCCGCCCGAAAGCGTGATGGATCGGGCGCGCCGCCCGCCATACGAATCTCGTCACGCCATCCGCCTGAGGATCCCCTACTCGCATCGCCCGCGCGCTTCCCCGCCCCGAGCAGACGCATCGCTTCCTCGACGCTCATGGAATCGAGCACGAGTTCACTCTCGCCGAGCTCGCGTCGTTGCTCCAGATATCTGCGAAGGGCGTCCCTAGCGTCCATGGAGCGTCGCCTCCACACGATCGAGGATTTCTTCCGCCACGGCGCTCTTGTCCAGCAGTGGAAGCGCCTCAGGTTCCGCGTTCCTGCGGACGAACGTCACGCGATTCGTATCGCCACCGAATCCCGCACCGGGCTCGTTCGCTGCATTGAGCACCACCATGTCGAGTTGCTTGCCGTCGAGCTTGCGGCGTGCATTCGCCAGCAGGTCATCGGTTTCAAGTGCGAACCCCACGACCACCGCACCGGATTTACGCGCACTGATCGTGCTGACGAGAACGTCCGGCGTTTCATGCAGCTCGATCGACCGCGATCCACCCGTCTTCTTCAACTTGCCTGCAACGGGTGACGCCGGTTGATAATCAGCCGGGGCAGCGCTCATCACCACGATGTCGGCCGCACCGATCCACTCGGCAACCGCATCGCGCATCTCGGTGGTGGACTGGACCGCCACGCTCAACACACCAATCGGCAATGGGGCCGACAACGGACCGTGAATCAGCGTGACATCGGCGCCACGACGCCACGCGGCCGACGCGATTGCCACACCCATCTTTCCACTGCTGTAGTTCGAGATGAATCGGACCGCATCGATCGCTTCACGCGTTGGGCCTGCGGTCACGAGCACGGAGCGTCCTCGAAGTGAGCCGCCGTCGAGCAGCCGACCCACCTGTGCCAGGATCGTCTCGGGCGCGGGCATCCGTCCCGGCCCACTGCCCTCCCCCGCTGCGAGCAGCCCGGTGTCAGGGTCGAGGAGTTGATAGCCAAGCGCGCGCAGGTGCTCCGCATTCGCCTGCGTCTGCGCGTGCGCCCACATGCGATCATTCATCGCCGGCACCATCAGCACCGGGCATTGCGCAGCCAGCAGGCACGCCGTCAGCAGGTCATCCGCCTGGCCTGCGGCCGCGCGTGCCATGAGATCCGCCGTCGCGGGTGCGATAACGATCGCATCCGCGGCACGCGCCAGCTTGATGTGGTCGAGCGCGCGATCCTGGTCGAAGAGGCCCGTGTGGACCGCTCGCCCCGTGAGCGCCTCGAAGGTGATCGCACCGATGAACTCCGTCGCCGCACGTGTCATCACGACGTCCACCTCGGCGCCGGACTTCGTGAGCAGGCGCGCGAGCCAGGCGCTTTTGTAGCTGGCGATGCCGCCCGAAACGCCGAGCAGCACACGACGTCCGGCGAAGGGCCGGCCGCGAGCGTCGGTCACAGTGATCGGGGGCGCGTGGAGGGTGGAGTGCGCTGAAACGCGCGGAGCAGGCAACGCCTGCCCCGACACGGGGAGTTACTCAGCCGAGCGGCGACGCGGAATGACGCGGTAGTCGATATCCCCACGCGAAAGCTCCTCGAGCGAGCGCGTCGTCAGCTTCTTGTCGCGCGAGCCTGACCCGCCCGGAAACTCATTCAGAGCGCGTGCATACTTCGCCGCGACGAGGACGCCGAGGTACTTGTTGGCCGCGTGCTTCGCAATCTCGACCGGTGTGAAAACTCGCATGACTCGCTGGATCAGGGTTTGGTGTTCTCTATTTCAAGCTCGAGGCGCTCGATGAGCAGCGCCACCTGCTGACGAAGGTTCTTCACGCGCTCCCGACTCACCGTCTCAGCATCAATGATCGAGCCGACACTGGCGACCGCGCGTTCCAGGTCATCGTTGACGACCACGTACTCATACTCTCCCACCTGCTGCAACTCCTGAAGCGCCGACTGCAGCCGTGCGGCAAGCTGGGCGGCGCTCTCCGTCTTCCGCGCACGAAGTCTGTCGAGCAGGACCTCGGCTGACGGTGGCAGGATGAAGATCGTCACCGACCGGGGGAAAGCACGGACGAACTGCGTGGCGCCCTGTACGTCGATGTCCATCACCACGTGCTTCCCCTGCGCCATTACGCGATCGACTTCACGTCGCAGCGTGCCATACAGATTGCCGTGCACAACAGCGGACTCGGCGAATCCGTCTTTCTCCCGCTCGGCAATGAACTCCGCACGGGAAATGAAATAATAGTCGGTTCCCGGGATTTCGCCCGTTCTGGCCACTCTCGTGGTGCAAGAGACCGAGTATCCAAGGTCCGGACGGCGCCCCAGAAGGGTCTTCGCAATAGTGGTTTTCCCTCCCCCGGACGGAGCGCTGAGGATGACCGGAAAAACGCCGGTACTCGTCATTCGAGGTTCTCCACCTGCTCCCGGATCCGCTCCAACTCCTCCTTGATGACGAGGACATCGGCGACAATCGCGGCGTCGTTTCCCTTGCTCCCCGTCGTGTTCGCCTCGCGGAGCATCTCCTGGAGCAGAAAGCCAAGGCGCTTGCCCACGCCGTCCGCCTGTTCACCATTCAATGCAGCACGAAAAGCATCGATGTGCGCGTTGAACCGAGACAACTCCTCCTGTACGTCCAGACGATCGGCAAGGAATGCGATTTCCTGCGCGAGGCGCGTTTCGTCGACCGCAAGGCCACTCGTGAGCTCACGAACGGCATTGCGGAGGCGATCGCGTTGCTCTGTTACCCGCTCGGGCGCGCGCACGGCAACGCGACCCAATGCAGACTCGATCATGCCCAGACGCTCATCCAGGTACTGCACGAGACGAGCGCCCTCAGTGGCGCGCATCACCAACAAGGCTTCAACCGCGCGATCCACCACCGCAACCACCTGCGATCCCGCCTCGGGCGTAAGCTCCTCGCGCAATGCCACCGCGACAAATATTTCCGGCAAGCGCAAGACGGTCGCCACATCGAGCGTGTCCTGAAGCGAATACCGCTCCTGGAGCGCTCTGAGCTGGGCGACATACGTTGCGAACCGCGTTTCGTCGATCGGCAGCGCGGTAGGACTCTCCTGCTCGTCGCGCTCGAACCGCGCGGAGAGCGTGACATGTCCGCGGGTGATGCCGCGACGCAAGGCATCGCGCACCTCACCCTCCCATCGCGCGAGTGCGGTCGGAAGCTTGATGGACGGACTGAAATACCGGTGGTTGACCGAACGGATCTCGACGCTCACGCGTTGCCCGCCCACCTCTCCGTCGGCAGCGCCGTACCCCGTCATGCTCCGTATCATATTGAGCGGCCTAAGTTATGATGCCGCAACAACATTGTCAATTCCAGAACTCCCAACGCACGCCATAGAACTGCGACTGTCGGGGATAGGGGAAGCCGGGAACCTGCTGATATTTCTCCTGAAGCAGGTTGCGGAACTGGTACGACACGACCGCGGTCTGGATCCGGATCTCCAGCTTGAAGGAGACCATGCGATATCCAGGCGCAACGCGAACGGAGTCGCCGGACGTCGCGAAGAACGAGTTCGACCGATACTCGTGCGATAGCGACGTGAGCAGGCCGAAATTGCCGTTTGGAAAGCGATCGAGGAGGTTCGTCTGCAGGTACAGTTCGCCGCGCGTCTGATATCGAGGCCGATAGACGCCACCGGAATCGTTCCAGGCGACCGCCCATGCATCCACGTTCACCGCACGCCACATGCGCCCCCGCATCGCCAGCGTCCGCGCGGACACGTCGCCCTCCCGTCGCACCGCAGCCGACCCCTCGTACTGCGTTCCGAACACCGCGGGCGCCAGCAGGGTCGTCTTGCCACGACGCATGATTCCCCCGCTCAGCCAGAGGTCGCGCAGCCGTACACCGATCTCCGCGCGGGCATTCGTTCGTGCGACTAGACGGTAGCGCGTGGCCTCGCTCGTGTCGGGCGTGACGAACTGGCCGAACCCGTCGAGGGTGAACGCCCCGGATTCGGTGTAGACCGACCCATTGCGCTGTTCAACGAACAGGCGATCGAAGTCGCCACTACCGGTGCGTGACGCCGACGCCAGGAGGGCAAGTCGCGACGTCAGCGCGACGCGCCCGGTCGCCTCGGCGCGCGACGGATTCAGGTAGCTCTTGCCCTCGTTGTAGACGGACAGCGCCAGCGGTCCGAGCGTCGCCGATCCACGTGCGGACAGCACGTGCGACACGCGACCATTTCCGGCACGCAGCCGCTCAGCCGCGCTCACGGAAAACAACCGTCTGCTCACGCCGCCCGTCAGCAGATACTGGTTTTCGAACGATGTCGAGTCTCCGATGCCGCTCGTCGTATCGACCGCCGAGGAGAAGCTCGTCGAGCTGCGTTGCTTGGCGAGGAAGCTGTGCGAGGAGGCGATCAGCTGGAGCCATCGCCCCTGCTCCGGATCTCCGTTCCCGAGCCGAAGATATGAGGTGGATCGATTCGTCTCGATGGCCGGTACGGTGTCTCGCGTCTCGTTCGTGCTGCCGGCACCCGCCCAGTCCGCGCGATTGCGATGGCTCCGCTGGAGAAGCGCGTCAGCACTCCATGGTCCGTGCGTCATTCCCAGGCGCAGCATCACATTCAAGGCATCCGAGGACGGCAGTCTCGACGTCGGCTGAGAGGTGTACTGTTCCGCAGCGACCTGTATGGCCTCGCCGTGATCGTACCGCCGCCCAAACCACGCCCGGTACAGATTGGAGTTCTGGTCGCCCGTCATGATATCCGCGCGTGTGAACGGAATCGTCCGATCCACGCGCCAACTCCGGGCGTACACCCGCACCTCTTCCGCACCACGCTCGATACGCACTTCTTCCAGCGCATGGAGTGGCAGATCCCCTGCGGCCGACGTCCCGCGCGAGCGGACGTCCATCGGATCCATCTCCAGGCCATCGAGGAAGACCCGCACACGCCGCAAGTCGCCTTCCGACGCGATGGCGGCCGGCGCGCCGAGATAGCCCGTGGCGAACTCGGTGAGCCCGGGCACTCGCCCCAGCAGTTCGATCAGGCTGGATGCACCGGTGGCAAATAAAGCGGTCCGATCGTACACACGCGCCGCACCGATCTCGAGGATCGCAGGTGCCTCCCCACGCGCGAGGGGAGCCTTGATCGTGTCGGCCTTGGGAAGCGCCGGCAATGGAACCAGCGCGCGCCCGGTGGAATCCTTCTGCATCAGTGTGTCAGCCCCTGGAGGGAGCGGCACGCGAACCGTGTCGCGCCCTGCGGGAGGGAGGTTTCTTCGGCCGCCGGCCGTGTCGACCCGCGTACTTGCCGTATCTCGCCGTACGCCGCTCGTGTCACGGCGCACGGGTACCTGCGCCGATGCGCCATCAGGCAAAACGGCCCCGGCAACCGCGCCGAGGCCGAGGAGAGCTGTCCAGCACGCACGGCGGAAGGTCAACCCGCTCGTCCTCGTACGAACTCGACGAACGTGCCGACGGGCACCCCGGTCGGACCGCGCGGAACGGTGCCGAGGTCACTCTCGGTGTAGGCCGTCCCGGCCCTCTCCAGATGCACCCACGGGTAGTCGCCCGCGAACTCGGCGAGGAAGAGCGCAGCGCTGATGGTGCCGGCGGGTCGTCCACCCGAATTGCGGATGTCAGCCACGTCGGACTTGATGAGTTCCTTGTAGTCGTCCCACATGGGTAGCTGCCACCCCGGTTCCCCTGCCCGTGTTCCCGCGCCGAGCACCTCGTTGACCAGTGCGTCGTTGTTTCCCATGACGCCTGTCGCGGTATGCCCCAATGCGATGACGCATGCGCCTGTGAGCGTCGCCGCATCGATGACGGCAGCCGGCTTGAAACGAGATGCGTAGCTCAACACGTCGGCGAGGACGAGCCTGCCCTCCGCGTCGGTGTTGATGATTTCGATGAACTTGCCCGACATGCTCTTCACCACGTCGCCAGGCTTGAAGGCGGTGCCTGACGGCATGTTCGTGGTGGATCCAACCAAGCCAACGACGTTGACCGGAACCTTGAGGCGCGCGATGGCCTCCATCGCGCCAAGCACGCCCGCGGCCCCGCACATGTCGAACTTCATCCACTCCATGCCTTGCGCAGGCTTGATCGAGATACCGCCGGAGTCGAAGCAGAGGCCCTTGCCGACCAACGCCACCGGCGGAGCACCAGGCACGCCGCCATTGTACTCGAGACAGATGAGCTTCGGGTCTTCCTGCGGTGCACCCTGCGCCACGCACAGCAGGCTGCCCATGCCTTCCCGCTCCATCTCGGCACGACCGAGCACCAGGATCTTCATCCCGTGCCGAGCGGCGATGTCGCGAGCCGTATCGGCCAGGAATTCAGGCGTGCAAAGATTCCCGGGCATCATGCCCAGCGTGCGCGCGAGCGAATGCCCCTCGGCGATGGCCGCGCCACTCGCGACGCCGGAGGAGAGCGCCACCGGATCCGCGCCGTGAATGCGCGCGCTCGTGAGTGGGGCGCGACGCTCGTCGGGGGGTAGCGCGGTTTTCGTGTCGGTGTAGTCCCACGCACCGGCTGACAAGCCTAACGCAAGCGCCTCCACTTCCTGCGCCGCGAGAGGGCCGGCGTAGAAGCCGAGCGAACCGACGCCCATCCGGCCCGCTTGGCGGGCGGCAATCGCAGCGGCGCGCCGCAAGGCGCTGACGCGGTCAGCCGCTTTCCCCAGTCCAATGAGAAGAATTCGCGACGGACCAGTCGATGCGCCGGAGAAGTGCATGGTTTCGTCGCGCCCGCCGCGGAAATCGCGCTGGGCAAGGCTCCGTGCGATGACGCCGCCCAATGAGGCATCCAGCGACAGGAGCATGTCGTCGAGCGTACCCCCTGCCGGGAGTGCGACGACCAGGAGTGGAGCCTCGAGCGCGCCGATGTCGGCAGGCCCGGATGTAAGAGAAAGCGACATGTTCCTGGTGAGTCGGTGACGGGCGTCGCTTTACGCGACCATGCCCTCGATGAGTGGTTCGCACGAGTGCGTCCTGCTCGGTTCAATTACCAGTCCTGCCACGCACGAGTAGGACATGCGCATCGCTCCGTTGCCGGCAACGTCGCCGAAAGACAGCCCAGCCATGCTGCTTCTCTGACTCGAGACAGAGAGTCAGTGTGACCATCAGTCTACGGCGCACCCGAACCTAGTCGGGCTCAGATACGCCAGCAAGCACACGTTGCGCGATAGGTGCAGCTGCGAACTACATTCGGCGCGCCGGCCGAGCGAACGCACTTTACCGGCTGCGTGCTGCCGACCGCAAAAGACGTTTACTGCGCTTTTAGATACCCGGGACGAGACTCGAACTCGTATAGCACTCTCGTGCTGGCGGATTTTGAGTCCGCTGTGTCTACCGATTCCACCACCCGGGCAGTTCCGAGCCGCGTGCGTGAGGTTGCGTGCCTCCACCCGTGCTCTCGCACTCTGCAATTAACGCTGATTGTCGAACCTAATGAGGTCGGTGGACGGTCGCTACGCGAGGCCGTGAACCGGCGGCGCGCCGCACTGCCAGTGCGACACGCGCCGC
>JBBQFW010000033.1:0-21364 GCA_038322445.1 Gemmatimonadales bacterium | reverse complement strand
TTACTGGTGCATGGCACGACAGGGCTACTGGCTGTGTGAATACGTGTCCATCTCGCGCATCCTGAAAAAGGCGCGCGGGCAATATGCGCGAGCGTATCTCTACACGGAGACTGACGAAAACGACGCAACCTATTTTATCCTCTACCAACTGCGAGTACTTCTTCGTGCCATCAGCGATCTCCATCACTACCTGGCTCGCAAGGCAGCAGAGTTTCGCGACGCGGAGGAGTTGGTTCGACACGCGTCCGCTGTTCATGGCGAACTGAATCCTCGCCAACTGGCGCTGATCAACAACGCGCTGAAGCGACCGGAGGCGAGATATACCGTGGACTCGCACCGCCGATCGCACGATGTCAGCTATGAAACCGCCCGAACGGACTTGATGCGCCTCGTGGATGAATCGCTACTGGAACAGCGCAAGTCAGCGCGTGCTTTTGTCTTCACGCCGGTGAAGGACCTACGTAAGAGGTTGACAGAATCGTGACTGCGAGGAGATTGGCAGTGCGTTCGCGATCGTCGAAACTCCTGCTTCTCGGCAGCCACGCAACGGACCACGCATCACCAAAGGCCACTATGACCGACCTCAATCGCCGCGACGCACTCCGGCTCCTCGGCGTCGCTCCCCTCGCGGGCATGCTCGAGTGGAAGGCGCCGGCGGTACAGCGCACCGCGAAGCTAGTCGCCGCACTTCATGAGACGGCGGCGGGAGATGCAGCCGCCTACACGCCGAAGTTCTTCAACGCGCACGAATGGAAGACGGTGCGCACGCTCGCCGACATCATCATCCCGAGGGACGAACGCTCCGGCAGCGCGACGGATGCCAAGGCCCCCGAGTTCATCGACTTCATGTTGATGGACAACGAGACGTCGGAGCAGTCGAAGGTCTCCATGCGCGGCGGACTCGCATGGCTCGACAACGAGATGCGCGCCCGTTTCGGCAAGGACTTCATGTCCTCCACCGACACGGAGCGGAAGGCGGTCCTCGACGACATCGCCTACCCGAAGAAGGTGACGCCGGCATTGCGCCGGGGCTCGCAGTGGTTCGACCGCTTCCGGAACAACGTGGGTTCGGCGTTCTTTTCGAGCCAGATGGGATGGAAGGATCTTCAGTACATCGGCAACGTCTTCAATCCCGGCTGGAACGGATGTCCGCCCGAGGCAACGAAGAAGCTCGGCGTCACCTATGAAGAGTTTGACGCCTCCCTTGCCCGGTCACGCAAGGCGAACGGACTCTGAACTGACAGCAGTCGCCTCCAACGACTGTCCCTGAAATGCCCCAGCCCACCCTCATCGAGGCCTGCGTTGACTCCATCGACTCGGCCATCGAGGCCGAGTTGGGTGGAGCGGACCGTGTCGAGCTGTGCGGCGAACTGCTGCAGGGTGGTGTGACGCCGAGTGCGGGGCTCATCGGCGCGGTGTGCGAGCGGATCAACATTCCGGTCTTTGCACTCGTTCGTCCGCGCACTGGCGACTTCCTTTACGACGATGACGAGCTCGACGTCATGCTGCGCGACATCGAGATCATCCGTTCGCTGAACGTCGAGGGTATCGTGCTCGGTGCCCTCACGCGCGACGGGGACATCGATATCGGCACGATGTACACGCTCATCGCCGCGGCGGGCGACATGAACGTCACCTTCCACCGCGCCTTCGACTTCGTGAAGGACCAACGCGTGGCGCTCGAGGCCCTCATCGAGATCGGGGTGGACCGTGTGCTCACGTCAGGTGGCGCGCCGACGGCGCTCGATGGCGCCCGGATGCTCGCGGAGCTCGTCGACCAGGGCGGGAGCGATATCACGATCCTCGCCGGCGGTGGCATCACCGCAGCGAACGTGGGCGACGTGGTGCGGGTGAGTGGTGTGAAGGAGGTGCACGTGCGGGCTGCGGCGACGGTGAAGAGCGAGATGACGTACCAGCCGTCCGAAGTCACCCTGGTTCGCCTGAAGCCACCTGGCGACTACGAGCGGATTGGCACCCGTGCAGACGAGATGCGCCGCATCGTGTCCACGTTGCGGAGTTGAAGGCGATAACGCCAGCGCTTCCCCTCACAGCACTCAAGCATCGAATACCATGACATCGACATCCACTGCGCCGGCGCCGCGCATCCTGTCGGTGAACGTCGGTGGTATTCGCCATGTCGACTGGCACGGGCGCGACGTCACCACGGGCATCTGGAAGCATGCCGTCGCAGGTCGTGTCGCACTGGCCGGCGTCAACTTCGCTGGCGACGATCAGGCTGATCGCACGGTGCACGGTGGTCCCGACAAGGCGGTGTATGCCTATGCACGCGAAGACTATGAGTACTGGCGCGCGCACGGCATGGACACGCCTGACGCAATGTTCGGCGAAAACCTCACGACGGAGGGCGTCGACCTCGCTTCCTGCATCGTTGGGGAGCGATGGACGGTCGGATCCACCACGCTCGAGATTGCCCAGCCTCGGCTGCCCTGCTACAAGCTCGGCATTCGCGTGGGCGATGCGACATTTCTCAAGCGCTTCCTGCTCGCGCAACGCGTGGGCGCATACGTGCGCGTCGTGCAGGAGGGCGACATCGGCGCGGGCGACGAGATCACCGTGATCTCGCGGCCGTCACACGGCGTCACCCTCAGGAACATGGTCGAGTCGCTCAATGACGCCGATCGCGCTGCCAAGCTGCGCGCCGTTCCGCGACTGCCAGGGTTCTGGCAAGAGATTGCCGAGCGGGGAACGTGACAATGGATTCCCGCCTGTGCGGGATGACGAGCAGGTAGCGAACGTTCGTCATCCCGGCGATTGTCACGGCCGCACGTCACCACGCCGCCGCGCCATCAGGTCGAGCGAATCGGCGACGATACGTCGGTAGCTCGTGTGCGGCGCGACCTGTGGACCGAGCTCGAGGTAGGAATCGCGCGCGGCGTCGTAAACGGGCCAGCGCGGCAACCGACCGGAGTTCGGTGCGCCATTCGGATCGAGCGTATTCGCGAACGACACGAAATAGTCGGTCATCGTCTCGGCGAGCATCGAATCGTACGGCGTCGTGCCTGCCGAGGGCAGCAGCGGATGGGGAAGACCGAAGGTGAACGTGATGTCCGCGCTGTGATACGCGCCCCGCTTGCGATTCACACTGTCCTCACCGACGCGCGTAAAGAGGTAGAGCCATGCCTGCTGCCCCTTCGCGGTGGTCAGGCGCGAGAAGGCGCGCGCCGCCGCGTAGGCGTTGTCGCCCTCCCCGCCGTTCGCACCCACCAACACCGGGACGATGTTCGCGGTTCCGCGTGCCAACGCCGAGTCGATGGTGGTGGGAAGCACGAGGCCATCGCGCGTAAGGCGTGTGGCGAACACGCCCGTGAAGCCACCCTTGCCATCGGGGGTACGCGTTGCGCGCTGGAGCGAGTCGGCCGGAATCGCCCGCAACTTCGCCGCCGCATCGGCGCCCGTACCACTCACGCCCAGGACCGACGCGAGCTTCACACCGTCGGCGTAGACATCGTTCGTGGGCCGAACGCCGCCGAGTCCCGTGCCGCTCTGAAGGATGCCGCCACGGAACAGCCCGCGCGCGAGAGGCGTGGCGATAAGTGCACCGACGCTGCTGCCACCGGCGGATTCACCGAAGATGGTGACCTTCGCCGGGTCCCCGCCGAACTGCGCGATGTTGCGCTGCACCCACTTCAGCGCCGCAACCTGATCCATGATGCCGTAGTTTCCCGACGCGCCGTTCGCCTCGGATGCGAGTGCTGGATGGGCGAAGAAGCCGAACGGGCCCATCCGATAGTTGAGCGTCACGACGACGGCGCCCTTCTGCGCGAGCCGCGCCCCATTGTGACGCGGCTCGTCACCGAAGCCCGCGGTGTAGCCACCCCCATGCACCCATACCATCACGGGGCGGCCAGCGGTCGGGTTGGCGGAGGTCGTCCATACATTCAGGTATAGGCAGTCTTCCGATATGCCGGCGGCGAACGCATTGATGTCACTGTAGATCTGGTCCTGAATGCAGTTCCTGCCGGGCTTTTCCGCTGAGCGAACGCCGGTCCAGCCGGCGGCAGGTGCGGGTGCGCGCCATCGGTTCTCCCCGACCGGTGGTGCCGCGTACGGAATCCCGCGGAAGACGTATACGCCACTCGCCGGATCGACGATGCCGGAAAGGACACCCCCTTCCGTGGTGACGACGGGCCGGCCGGTTGGCGTGAGGACGCGCGCGACCTGTGTCGTGGTGGAGCAACCACTGAGACTGGAGAGGAGAAAAACGTGCGCTGCGATGCGGCGTGTCGTCATCGTCCGATGGTTGAGAGTATGCGAGCGGGCACGGGCGACGGCACTTCATGAACGCATGCGAACATGAGCTTTTGGTTACGGCCATTGCACACACGATTGCTCCCGTGTGACCGTAGAAGATGTTCAATCGCGCACTCATCGCCACTGTATTCGCATGCATGGCGTCCTGGCTCAGGCCGGCGCACGCGCAAACCATTCGCGGAACGCTCGTGGATTCCGCCACTGGCGCCCCATTGACGTCCTTCGCGGCAATCCTGCTCGACGCGCGCGGAGCTGCGGTCGCGTCGGCGTGGACGCGGGAAGATGGCCGCTTCTCCCTTCAGGCGCCAAGTCAGGGCGACTACACGCTGCGCATCCAGCGGCTCGGCTACCGCAAGCGCTCGACCCCCGTACAACTCGCCGCCGCACAGGTCCTCGAGCTCCGGGTGGCGATGGCGCGCATCGCGGCGTCACTGTCCAGCGTGCGAGTGACGGCGAATGCGCGGTGCGAGCAGATCACGGGGGATGGTTCCGGCGACGTCAGCACGGTCTGGGAAGCGGCCCGCAGCGCATTCGAGCTCGTGGCGATGAGCGCCGCGCGCCGCGACCTGATCGTAAAGGTGCTCGACCAGACAAGCGACTCCACCGTTCGCCGTGGTGATTCGACGGTCGCAACGAATGTCGAGCGCGAGGGACGGAGCCTCGACCCCTACCCGAGCCTTTCACCCGACTCGATCTCGCGGCATGGCTACATGTGGGCCAGCGAGGGCCTCGTTCACTATTACGCACCAGGCGCCTCGATCCTGATGTCGGACGAGTTCCTCCGTGATCATTGCTTCCATCTCGAGGGATCGGCGGCTGAGAGCGATCGAATCGGTATTGCCTTCGAGCCGACGGGCGATCGGCACGTCACGGAAGTGGCGGGCGTGGTGTGGTTGAAGCGTGCGATGTCAGAGCCTGTCTCGGTGAATTTTCACTACACGTCGCTACCGGCCGTGCGCAGCCCCGACGACTACGGAGGGCGTGCGGAGTTCGTGTCCATACCGGATGGCGGCTGGCTGTTGCGCACGTGGCATGTGCACGCACCGGTGTTCAACGTCGTGCAGCGAACGCGCTATTCGTCGAGCGGCGGGATGGGCCTGGGCACGGTCTCGACGACGCGCGTTGCCGACTCCACAATTGCCGGAGCGCACGTGGAAGGTGGCCGCATCCTGCTCGTTCGGTCGGCCAAGGGCGAAGTGCTGTGGGCAGATTCGCTGGGCAGGATCGCTGGTCGGGTCGTGGACAGCACGACGCACGAGCCGATCCGGAACGTGTCGATCGCGTTACGCGGGTCGCCGAGGAATGCGCGTACGGATGCGGCCGGGCGATTCACGGTGGATAGCATCGTGCCCGGCTCCTATACGTTGGTGGCGGAGCTGCAGCGTTTCGGTGTGGGCGCTCTGCGTGCGTCCATGCGCGTGCGGACCGATGCGTCGGCGGTTGATGCGCTAGTGACGTTGCCGCTCACACGCGCCACACGTGTGGCGATGGAGGAGCTGCGCGACGGCGTGACGCAAACGTGCAGCGTACTTCGTGAGCGACGGGAGCGTGAGATGGACGCGGAGTACCGCATCTCTCCGAATGATTGGGTGCCAGGAAGTTCCGATTCGCTGACAGTGGCGCATGCAGTGCGACAATCATCGGTGGTACTTCAGGCGATTGTCGATACATCCGGGCATACCGATGCGAACTCGATCCGGATCCTCCGGAATGGTCCGCCGGCGGTGATGCGAGAGGCGTTGGACGCCATTCGGGCAGCGCAATCGGTGATCGAGCAGCCGCAGCCGGGGTGCACGATTCGGCACTTGCTGGTGCTGCCCTATCGAGTTGCGGCAGACCGACCATGACCCATCGCGTGGCGCGTGACCGCTGGCTTCCTTTCGATCACGACACGACGACGGCGCCGGCCGATACAGCTTCTGACGCCCGCGTGGATAGCAAGTTTCTCTCACGCGCGCGCGCATGAGCTTTGCGTTTTCCCATTCCTGGACGATCGCGGCGGCGCCCGCTGCCGTCTTCCGATCGCTCACCGATCCGGTGGCACTCGCGCAGTGGTTCGCGGAGGACGCGCAGGTCGAACCGCGCGTCGGCGGCGTCTATCGCTTCTGGGGACGTCACACACTCGGCACCCCGCCCGAAGACGCCGCGCGACAGGTCATTACGCGCTTCGCACAGGACGCGCTCCTCGCCTTCGACTGGCCGATCAATGACGTCGACACCGATGTCACGATCACGCTTGTGCCTGCGCCGGAGGGCACGACGCTCTCGCTCACGCATCGCGTCTCCGGCGACCTCGGGCTACCGCGACAACAGGAGCTGATCGACGATCACTGGCGTATCGCCATTGGCAATCTCGTCAAGCATCTCGATGGTGGCGCGGGCGTCATGCTGCCCGACTACTTCAATTCGCATTGACGCATGTGCATGCCGGCTCCATTCGAAGGACTGGCCTGGGCGTCTCGTCATTCCCGCGAACGCGGGAATACATGTTCCGCTCGTAAACCCAGACATGGATCTCCGCTTTCGCGGGGATGACGACATTCCCGTTCGCAAAATCAGGAACCGTTGTAGAATCCACGCATGCGCTCATCGACACTGTTACGCCATCTCGCCGCCCTGACCGTTGCGTTGGCCATCGCAACGCGAGGCGTTGCTGCCCAGGCGCCGGCCTTCACGCACACCGACGTCGATGTCGTACAGGCCGTGATCGCGCATCACGCCCAGGCCCTCGTCATCGAGGCGATGGCGCCCGCGCACGGTGCCAGCCCACGCGTGCAACGGTTCGCCGCCGAGCTGGAGATCTCGCAGCGCGAAAAGGTGCAGGCGTTGCAGGCATGGCTCAGGGAGCGTGGGCAGGCCGTGCCCGTCGTCGCCGACGGGCATGCCGATCACGACCATGGCGTTACCGGCACTGGGGCGGCGGAGCATGCACACATGGTGGGCATGCTCACCGAGGATCAGATGGAGGCGCTGGCTCATGCGCGCGGCGTGCGGTTCGACCGGCTCTTCGTCGCCTCGATGATTCAGCACCATCAGGGTGCTGTCACCTCGCTGGAGAAGCTCACGGGAGCGTCTCCCGATGTCGCCGCGCTGGTGTCAGCACTCGTCGCGGACGAGAGGGCGCTCGTCGCGCGCATGCAGGGGATGGCGGCATCGTAAGACCGGCGGCGATTCGGTGCCGTTCCGACGATTCCAATTCCTTCCAGCAGCAGTCGCAGCGGCGACACGCTGTGCGAGCACCGGTGAAGCTTGCCTACGTCTGCGCGACAGGTGCCTCGGGCAGACATCATGGTGACTATGGACCTCGGGTTCTACTGGCGACACACCGCGTGCGGGTCAGTCGCCTTCGGTGTGTCCAGGCGCGGTCGGTTCGGCATGTTGGCGATCACGGTTGCCGCATGGTAGACCATCCGGGACACGCGAGCCAGATCCGGATAGCTGATGTACTGAGCCTCGTCCGTGACCTGGTGATAGTCGAGGTGCTCGCCGCGTGAGAGCGCGACCGCGGGGATGCCATACCGCGCGTAGTTGTAGTGATCGGCGCGGCAGTAATACTGCAGCGGATGTCCTGGCGCATCGAACGTATAGTCGAAGACGAACGGCACCGGCTCGCGCGAGTTTGCCGCCTCGAGCGAGTCGCCGAATTCGCGCGACAGCCGCTTCGCTCCCACCACCTCCATGTACGTCGCGCTGCCGGCACCGGTCCCGCCGCGCGGAAAGTCCGCCGCCGTCCCGCGACCCACCATGTCCTGATCAATCTCGGCGACAATCGAATCGACGGGCACCGTGGCGTGATCGGTGTACCAGTTGGAGCCGAGCAGGCCCGCCTCTTCACCGGTGTGGTTGACGAAGAGGATGGAGCGGCGCGGACGGGCGCTGCCGCCGCGTGCCATCAGTTCCGCGATCTCGAGGATGGAGACGGTGCCAGAACCGTCGTCGTCAGCGCCGTTGCGGATGGAATCGAGACGCGGGCGGCTCGTGAGGCGGAGGTTGTAGAGAATGCGGTGGATCCTCGCCCATTCATCGGCGGTAGGCGTGCGCGGTGGCGAGTCAGCACCCATCGGCCGAATGACGCGATTGAATGCGCGAATGGAATCGTGGTCGACCGGCGCGTGATCGTAGCCGACGTGATCGTTGTGCGCGGTGAGGGCGACGTACTGGCCGCGCAGTGCGGGGTCACTGCCGCGCAGGATGGCGACGACGTTGCGTGCCGGGAACGGTACCGGTGTCCGCGCGATGTCGAAGTGACCGCGCATCGTGCCGCCCAATGCACCGGGCGCCAACGTCGACGCTTCAGCTCCGAGGATGCGGGCGGCGGCGCCGCGTGTGATCCAGAGCGATGGGACTGCGGTGAGGACGCGCGCGGAGTCGGGAACCGGCCTCCCTTCGCGGAGGCGCGCGAGAGTCTCCGTGCCCACCTGATCGAGCACCACCACTGCGACGGCGGCAGCATCGTGCCAACGTGCCGAGCCAATGACGTTCCGCAGTGACACGCCGGCTGGCACATCGAGCACGACGAGCTTTCCAGCCGCGTCAGCCGCGGAAATCCAGCGTGTGCTGTCGGTGGCTGGCCCGGCGTAGACCGCGCGCACGCCGTCGAGCGTACGTGGCACGGCTGCGAAGTTCGACGGCACGAAGTCGCGCTCGAGCTCGAGTGGCCGCCCGTCGACCTCGATGCGCGACGTCGGGTCGATGGCAGCGCGCCAGAAGGGGACGGTCTGGAAGTAGGTGCCGTTCTCTCCGGCGGGCTCGAGGCCGAGTCGGCGGAATTCGGAGGCGACGTAGTCGGCGGCCTTGTAATCGCCCTCGGAGCCGGATTCGCGGCCCATCATGGAGTCGTCGGCAATGAGGTACAGCCGTCTCCGGAGGTCGGCTTCGGTGATTGCGGCGGTGGTTCCTGAATCGGGGGTCGGTGCCTGGGACGACGAGCAGGCGACGATCGCGAGAGTGGCCAGGAGGGGGACGTAGCGGTTCATGGCTGGGAGTTGGAAGTAGCGTGATTTTGGGTGATCCGGCTCGGGCGCGCCATGAACAGCACACTTTCCCTCGGGATGGACTGCGGCGGCCGGAACAACTCCCGGCGAGCGTCCTGCGCTGCTGCCGCTCATTCCAAATTTGGAATGAGCATGATCCGTGGACACCACAAGCCCGGGACCGGGCCGACCCGCGAGACAGGCAACATGCTCGACACACACTGACGGCTGGTCAGTACCGCCAACTCTTCAGGTCCGCGCCCGCAGGAGCTGTCCGCTCCATGTGGGTCGTCATCTTGCCCATCAGCTCCTGCATCGGCGGACCCCAGCAGTGCGGGGCCATCGGCTGGAAGACAGCCTCGCCGGTCCACTTCGGCGAGGTCGTCGTCTTCAGGTAGTTGTCGAGCAGGTGCACACCCATGTTGAGGTAGTACGAGTCCGCATCGCCGACGTAGACGTTGATCTTGTCCGCCACCTTGGGACCCAACGTCGCCCAGTTGGTCTCCAGGATGTTGCGGATGTCGTAGTGCTCCTTCCAGTACGCCGCGACCGACTTGTCGATCACGCCGGTCTGCTTGTCCCAGATGCGCCTGGGATATCCATCGGCGCCGACGGGACCGAACGTCGCCTCCCAGATGTCCCATTGGCCGCCGGAGCGCGAGTGATCGCCCTGCACGAGCTCCGACCAGTTCTCGTCCTTCATCATGGCGGTGATGTTGCCATCGGGCTTCCGCTGCGTGGGACGATCGATTTTCATCCAGCCGCGATCGAACCAGTACGCGTTGGTGTCGGCGTAGATGTTGACGATCTGGTGATAGCGGAAGTCGGCGGCATCGGGACACAGCGACCACGTCCCCCCGTAGAATTCCGGATACATCACCTGCTTGGCGAGCGAGATCCAGCCGCCGGTTGAACCGCCCGTCAGCAACCGCGCCCACGGCTGGCCGATCACGCGGAACTTCTTCTCCACGGCAGGGATGAGCTCCTGCATGATCGCGTCGCCGTACGGGCCGTTGTTCGCCGAGTTCACCCCGTAGGAGTCGTCGTAGTACGGCGACGGATGCAGCAGCGTGACGAGGATCATCCGCGGCGTACCGTCGGCATTCCAGTACGGCGTGGCCCCGACACGAGGCGCACGCAGCGAAAAGTGGTCTTCGACATAGACGACGGGATACCTCGCCTCGGGATGCTTGTCGTAATCCTTCGGCAACAGGACGGTGGCGCCCAGGTAGATGGGCTGGCCCCACCACTTCGTGAGAATGCTGCTCTGCATCTTGATGCGCTTGACGCTCTCCGTCTCCGCCGGAATCACCACGGGCGGAATGACCTTGTCGGCGACAAGCCTGATCGGCGTCGAGGACGACGGATCAAAGTGCACCTTTACGGGCTCGCCATAGATGTTGCCGGGCGACCGCTTCCAGTTCTGTCCCTCCCACTGGTCCATGTGCAGCCACACCGTGTGACCATCGGCGCGCGTGAACTTCGTGTAGACGTTCACGAACGGTTGGACCCAATAGTCTCCGGCGGGAATATCCTTGAGGCTCCGCGCGGGATAGCCGAAAGTGCTCACGTCAATGATGGCGGCCTTGCCGGCAGCGAGCTCCTCGACATTGACGCCAAAGAGCGGGACACCCGTTTCACCGGTCTGCGAGATGGGCGTGCTCTGCGCCGAACTCGTACGGCTCAGCGCCACATACACGCGCCCCGTCATCGGCTCCGCGTGCGCAGCGCCGCTGAACGAGATCTCGAAGCGTGGACCGGCCGGCCTCTGGGCGCCAACGGTCGATGCGGCGAGCAGGCTGATTATCGCAAGACGAACTGGATGCATGAGATCACGAGGGAACGTTGAGGGCGGAACGGCGCACGAGCGGCGCGCGGAACAGGGCATACGCCCGGGACTACCAGCCGGTCGTGGCCACCTTGAGGATCACATTCACGCCCTGGCCGTACGAGAACCGCCTATAGCGGCTCAGGAAATCCGTGTAGGCGGCATTCGTGGCATTGCGCACATCGATGTCGAATCGCGTCAGACGCGCATGCACGACGCGCTCGATCGACAGGTCGAGATTGAGCAGCGTGTATGCGTTCGCCGGAACATCATATGCGTCCAACCGCACCTGCTTCTGGTTCACTTCCACCTCCGCGCCGATGGAGGCGCGCTGTGTCCACGGCAGCGTGCTCGAATGCAGGGCCGCGGCGATCCGGCTGCGTGGCGGTGGCATGAGTGGTAACGGCGCGTCCGTCGCCCGGGCGACGCCGTTCACGAAGTCGTGGCTCGCGCGAACCGCGAGCGCGGGCAGCACGTCGACAGACGCGGAAAACTCCGCACCCGTGAGTCGTGCGTTGGCCTGCGTGTGGCGAAACACGCGCAGGCCGCCAATGCTGTCGGTCGCCGGCGTCGTGAAGATGTAGTCATCGATCGAATTCTGGAAAACCGTCGCCTCGGCGCGCACGCGCGCACTCGCCCAGCGCAGGCCGCCGTCGATCGAGTGATCGCGCTCGGACTTCAGGGCGGGATTGCCGATTTCGTATCGCGCGTCGGCGGCGTTCGGGCCATTGGTGTAGAGGTCGAAGAGCGTGGGCGCACGCCAACCGGTCCCAAGGTTGGCGACGATGCCGAGTTCCGCGATCGGCCGAATGACACCGCCGACGTCACCCGTGAATGCCGACCAGTTGCGGCTATCCGCGGCAAGCGACAACGGTGCCGACGCGTTGGACGAGAGCGCGCGCGTATCTCCCCGCACCCCACCAACGAGACTCACGGCGCCAAAGGTCAACTGCTCGAACGAGAACGCGCCGACTGACTTCGTCGTCGCGCCGGGCACGAGGAAGATCGGGCCGCTGGTGCCGCTGTTCTGGTACATCGCCGATACGCCGAGCGTGCCAGAGAGTGCGCCGAGCGTGTGATGGGCGAGCAGGTCCGCGGTGCCGGTGTTGAGCACGAGACCGAATGCCTGCCGGTCCTTCACCTTCACGCACGTGGTCTGGCCCGGTGCGGGCTGGCAGTCGTCGGAGACTTCGGTGAGCGAATGCCGCTGATACTGCGCCTTGCTCTCGAAGCGCAACGCGCGGCTGACCACGTAGGTGTTCGTGACCTGAAGCCGATCGTCGAGTGTCTGGCGCACCGGCCCGCCGGTCGTGTCACCCACTTCGGGGCCGCTTGCCTCGAGGAGGTGAAATTCGCCGCCATAGTGCGCGGCGCGGATGGTCGTGTTGCCATGCGCGCTGTTGAACCCGAACGCGCCCTCACCGTTCACGGCAAAGAAGCTCGAGTTCTGGAGCTTCCCGCGCGGGGTGTTCATGTCGAGCGCGAATCGGCCAGTCGCGAGGCCGCGCCAGCCATAGCGGCCCGTGGTGCCCTCGACCATTCCAGCGGAGCCGAGTTCGGTGTTGTTCGATCCGCCGTACGCCTCGAGTGCACTGCGGTGCGTCGACAACCCCTCGGGTGAAAACGGAAGCTCAGCGGGGATGACATTGATCACGCCGCCGAGTGCCTCGGAGCCGTACAGCACGCTGGCCGGCCCGCGAATGACTTCAATGCGCTGGGCAAGGCGTGCGTCGACCGAGGGTCCGTCCTCGTCGCTCCACGAGTAGTCCTCCAGGCGACTGCCGTCGGTGAGGACGAGCACGCGTGGGCCAAACAGCCCGCGGATCATCGGCTTTCCGACCTGCTGCCCCGTGGAAACGTTGTGAACGCCCACGAGCTGGTTGACAGAGTGCGCGAGCGAGATGCCGCTGCCCGGATGCACTTCATCGCCAGTGAGGATGCTCGTGGACAGCGGCGACGCGACGACATCCACCGGTGTCCGGAGCGCCGTGATGTTCAGCGGCTCGATGACGACGGATCCGGCGTCGAGGGCAATGGTCACGTCCACCGTGGCGGCCGCGACGTCGAGGGTTGCGGCCCGCTTCTGGTAGCCGAGCCGGGCGACGGTGAGCGTGTAATGTCCCGCCGGAACCGCCTCGAAGCGGAAGCGCCCCTCCGGCGAGGTGATGACGGCGCGATTCAACTCGGTGATCGCGACGGTGGCCGCGCTGATCGGCGCGCCACTGCTGGAAACGATGCGTCCCGTAACGTCTGCGGCGAGACGAACGTTCCTGGCGGATGGTGCCGCTGCGGTGGCGTTCGCGTGGAGCACCTGGGGCAGGACGATGGCTACTGCCGCGAGAATCGCGAAACGGGTGGGCATGGTAGCCGGAAAGTTGGAGGGAGCTTCGTCCAAGTTACCCTTGCTCAATTCAATTGGCACGCCCGCGGCGGCGGTCACGAGGCCGGTTGGTCACCGGCCCCGTGGCAATCAGCTATTCGCCGTGTCGAGCGCGCACGCCGCTGAAACGAGCACCAGGCTGACCGCGTGCACCCTCGGGTCCGGCGCCGCGCATCATCCACGCGTCGGCTTGCTGATCGATGGTGAGCACCGCCAGCGCATCGCGCAGGTCGGCGTGCTCCTGGTCCCGCATGCGCGTCATCATGGCGCGATCCTGGTCGGCATTGAGCGGACGCGGATTCGCGGGGGCCATGCCGTCAGGCTGCGGACGGTTGGCGCGCATCAACGAATCCATCGAGGTGAGCATCGCCTTGTGACGGTCATCGGAGCGACGCGCGATGACGGCGAGCTTGCTGAGTTGCTGATCGGTGAGCTTCAGCTCCGCGGTGTGGGCGAGCAGCATGCTGGCAATGCCGCCGCCAGCCATGGGGCCGCGCATCATTGGCGGAGCACCCGGCATCTCATCGGCCGGTCCGTCCGGGCTCCGGGCCATTCTCCGTCCACCTGGCGCGACCCCGCGCCCCTGCGGCGGCGGGCCCTGGCGAGGTTGTCCCGCACCGGGCGGCGGCGCCGGCGCCGTCTGCTGTGCCTGAGCGGTGACCGCACTTGCAGCGAGGGCAAGTGTCAGGACGCTATGCGTAACTCTCATGGTTCGATCCTCCATTGGATGGAAACGACTTGCGCGCTGTTCGATGATCGAGGAACAGTCAGGACTGCTTTAAGTGTCTGATGTCGGCGATAAGGGACGTGACGTCGTAGGCGAGCGACCCATCATACACACCGCGAATGTGGCCCTGACCATCGACGAGGACGAGGGTCTCCGTGTGTCGCAGCCGACCGCGGGTGTTGCCGGTAGTGTCGGCAAGCTCGACGAAATACGCATCCCGCGCCAGACGCGTCACTTCCGCACGATCGCCCGTGACCAACCGCCACTGTCTGCCGTCGATGCCGTTCCGAACCGCGTAGTGCGCGAGACGCGCGGGATTGTCGCGCTCCGGCATCACGGAGTGCGAGACGATCATCACGCTGGTGTCGCCGGCGAACGCCTCATGCACGCGGGTGAGCTGAGCCTTGAGGTCGGGGCAGAGGGTTCGGCACTCGGTATAGAAAAAACTCGCGACGTACACATGGCCTGCCACCTCGGCGCCCGTGACCTCGCGTCCGTCGGATGCAGTGAGGTGGAAGTTGCCAACGCGGTGGAGTCCAATCGCCTCCCTGGCATCGGCCGGCCAGCGTGGTGTGAGGCTCTTGTCGGTGTAGTACGGCAGGGCGCGCGGTTTCGCCGCGGCATTTGCCGGCCCGCGCGGGCTGGCAGAACCAACCGCCGCGAATGCGCTCGCCACCGCGACGACGAGGGCCAGACGGGCGTTCATCGGCCAGCCTCGCGTGCCACGGTGTCGCGCGCGACGCAGCCCTTGGCGCCGAGGAGGCCGTATCGGCGTCCGTCGCGAATGACGTAGCTGGCGCGAGTGCGTCCGTCTTCCCAGTACATGCGCTGCAGTCCCGCTTCGTGTCCGTCGAGATAGTGCTGCTCGGTGAAGAGCGCGCCGCTCGGATACCACTCCCGCGCGACACCGCTCATCAGCCCCCCGTGATAGGTATACTCGAACCGCCGCCGTCCGTTGGGCCACCAGGCGGCATGCACACCCTCCTCCTGCCCGCCGCGCCACATGCGTGCCTCGGCGATGCGTCCGTCAGGGTAGAGTGTTCGCTCTGCGCGCACCGCGGCGACGGCGCCGTGCGTGGTGAATAGCGCGAAACTCGCCCACAGAATCTCGATGGGGAGTCGCATCAGCGGCCAATCGTGCCGGCGGTACCATAGAAGCCAGCGCCGTTGATGTATGGGTCGGCATCCGTGATGTGGTAGTGATACGTACCGCCCGGATAGTCGGCCGTGATCCCGACGTGTCCGTGCAGCTGGTCCAGTGCCGCGTTGGTAACGCGCACGCCATTCTCGACCGGACCGTACACCGGAAATCCGTCGAGCAGGAATCCGAGCAGCTTGTCACTCCCGATCGACTTCGTCAGCCACGTCGGCTCGGCGTGGTAGTGATAGGCGTTCGTCGGCGTCGGGTGACCGTTGTACTGGTCGAACGAATCGATCTCCACGGTGAGTGGCCGATTCTGTCCGTTGTACTGGTTGAAGAAGGGAACGCCATTGAGCGCGAGCCCGATGGGCCCGAGCGGCGTCGGCGCGCTCGTGGCGGCGCGGACGGGACGTGCTGGGATGCGGATGGTGTACGACTGCGCCTGGATGACGCCCGGCGCCTTGCCAAAACTCGTGTTGGTGCCGTTGTAGGCCTCGTACTTCGCGTCGGTTGTTCCGAAGTAGGGACTCTTGTGATCCGGGACGCCCGTCGCCACGAGGAGGATGTAGTCGCCGTCCACGCTGACCTTCACGTCCGCACCATATTTCCGGTACACCGCGGGGATGTCCGGCGAAGCCGTCGCCGCCGCAAGGTCACTGGAGGCGCAGGCGCTCATCAGGCCGCCGCCGGCGAGGATGATCACGACGCTCGAGATCACGATCTTTTGTGTATTCATGGGAGACACCTTCGTCGATGGAAGTGCGGTACCGCTGATGCCAGTTCGACAACCGGTGTGTGCGCCACATTCCATTTCAGCGAGAATGGAATGCAACGCACCACCCGGTTGTCCAACCCGTGGATTCGCGTGTACTGCCGCTTTCGGCTACTGTCTCACCCGTGAACGAACCCTCCTCCGATGCGCAGCTTCTCGCACGGGCCCGCGCTGGTGACGACGATGCCTTTCGCCAGCTCGTGGAGCGGTACGAATCGACCGTCGCCGCGACGGTCATCGGCATGCTCGGCTCCGGTGATGACGCGGACGACGTCGGCCAGGAGACGTTCATCCGTTTTCATCGGGCGCTCGCGGCGTTCCGCGAGGAGAGTACGCTCAAGACATACCTGGTGCGCATCGCGATGAATCTCTCGTTGAATACGCTGAAGCAGCGCAAGCGGCGGAGCTGGCGATTCCTCAGTCGTGATCGGGACGCTGGCGTGCCGGTCGCGATCGCGCCGTCGCCCGAGGTGCCGGAAGACGAGATCCATGAGCGCAGGGCAGTGGTGTCCCACGCGGTGCAGCAGTTGGGTGAAAAGCACCGCGCCGTCGTGACGCTGCGACTGCTGCAGGGCCTGTCGGTGCGTGAGACAGCGCAGGTGCTCGACCTGCCGGAAGGCACCGTGCTCTCTCGACTGGCGAGGGCGACCGAGCAGTTGCGCGCGATACTCGGGCCCTACCTCAAGGATGGCGTGATGCCCGGAGTGAAACGATGAACGACGACGACCTGCACGAACTCCTCCGCATGCACGAGAGTGCTGCCGCACCACACTTCGCGCGCGGATTCACCGATCGCGTCATGCGCCGGGCGCCCGAGTGGGCAACGCCTGCATTCGACATCGCGCTCGCACGTCAGGCCCGACGCGTGTTGCCGGCGTTCGCCGCCGCGTCGATGGCCCTTGCGGTGTGGAACTATGTCAGCGTCCGCGATCGCGCGCCCTCCGCCCTCGGTGCGGTGCTCGGCGTTGCTGACATCGGCACACGCGGCGCAGGGAGCGCTACTGACGCCAATGGACTCGTGAACGCGCAGGCCTTCGAGTGAACGTGAGCCGTAGTGCGGCTCTGCTGCTGCTCGCGACACTCATCGTCGGCGCTGCGTTGGGCGTGCTGGGCGCGGGTGCGCTTCGTCCTCGACTCGAGCGACGCAATCCTCCGCCACCGCGCCAGGGCGGTCCGCCCGCTGGTGGATTCGCCGAGCACATGATGAGCGTGATCGAGCCGAGTGACAGTGTGCAGGAGGCGAGGGTCCGCGCCATCGTCGAGCGCACGGCGGCTCACAACCGCACGTTGATTCAGGCCCTGAATCAATCGCTCAGGGCCTCGGTCGACTCCATGCGCGTCGAGCTGGCGCCGTTGCTCTCTGCTACTCAGCGCGACCGACTCGATCGTGCGGTGCAGCAACTGCCGCCGGTGCGAGGCCCCGGAGCCCCGGGCGGACGCAGTCCCGGCAGGGGCGATCGGCCGCCGGACAGCCCACCAGATCGTTCGCCTCCGCCCTAACGAACGAACGGACCCGAGCCTCTCACACCATGCCGAAGGCGCGGACCGGGAACGTCCCGAACGCCTTCAATTTCACGGGCACCGCGAAGAACCTGCTGCCCGCGTCGGGCAGCGCATCGAGCCCGCGCATGTGCTCCACGATCGGGATGTCGCGGCCGAGCAGGACAGAATGCACCGGTCGTTCGCCGGTCGACACGCTGTCGATGTTGAACGAGTCGATTCCCACGATCGCGGCTCCCGCAGACGCCAGCCAGTCCGCCGCGCGCTCCGTGAGATGCGGATGATTCTCGAAGTAGGCGTCGGTGCGCCAGTGCCGGTCCCATCCCGTATGCACGAGCACAGCCTTGCCGCGCACGGTCGCCTTGTTCAGGGGAATGTCGTCGATCGCGATGGATCCGCGGGGCACGCGCACCACGAGACAATCGAGATTGGCGACCGACTCCAGCGGGAGCTCGGACAGATCCTTGCCATCGGCGTATCGATGGAATGGACTGTCGACGTACGTCCCAGTGTTGCCGACCATCTCGATCTTGCCGATCTGGAACTCCGTGCCTTCCGCATATCGTGCATGCGAAGCCTCCCGGCTCATCCAGTCGCAGATGATCGGCGCGGGAAGCCCCTTGTAGGTCACCATCTCGTGCTCGATCGCGTGGCTGACGTCGATCAGTCTCGGTTCAGCGTGCATGGCGCGTCATGGTATGGATGTCGAGTGAAACCCAACTGCTGGCCATCTTGAAACTCGTCATTCCCGCGCACGCGGGAATGACGAACATATTCCAAGGCACGGTTCCCATTCGGTTCCTGCGTTCGTCTGGGGGCAGGCTTCTGCAGCAGGTGCCTGCGCCCGCCGTTCAGGCTCCCGCGCCGACTCTCTCGAATTCCACGGCGCATCGTAAGTTACGCCATGCCCAATCCCACCATTCGTCGCGCCGCATTCATTGCCGCGACGCTCACGTGCATGGCTGCAACGAGTCATGCGCAGGCAGTCCGCCCATTCGGGACACTGCGCGAACAGGCGGTCCAGCAACAACAATGGCTCGACGAACGACTCACGACCATCCTGCCCGCCCTCATGCGCAAGCACGGCGTAGACATGTGGGTCGTCCCGATGCGCGAATACAACGAAGATCCCGTCTTCACCTCGCTCGTTTCACCGACCACCTTCTCCGCCCGGCGCCGCACGATCTACGTGTTCTTCGACCAGTGCGCCACGCCGAAGCCCGCGAAGGACTGCACGGTCGAGCGCATCGCGCTCGGCGGCACGTCGCAGGGTGGGGTCTTCACCGCGGTTCGGTCAGCGACCGCCGCCGCCGGACCGGCCGGAACGCGTGGGACGCCACAGGCCGAGCTCTGGGGCGACGCACAGTGGAAGGTCCTCCGCGAGACCATCGAGCGGCGCAACCCACGCGTCATCGCCGTCAACACGTCGCGCACCTTCGCCTTCTCCGACGGACTCTCCTCCGGCGAGGACGAAGGCATGCGCGCCGCACTCGGCGCCAGGTGGACGGCCCGGTTCCGTCGCGCCGAGGGGCTGCCGCTCGACCTCATCGCGTCGCGGTTGCCGGCGGAGAACACGTTCTACGAAAAGCTCAACCAGCTGACCTGGGACGTGATCGACACGGCGTTCTCGAGTGTCGTCATCACACCCGGCGCCACGCGGACGGAAGACGTCGTCTGGTGGATGCGCCAGAAGGTCAACGACCTTGGACTCGGCACCTGGTTCCAGCCGTCAATCGAGGTGCAGCGGAAGGGCGCAACGGAGGAGCAGCTCGGGGACAATCCGGTCATCCAGCGCGGCGACGTGTTGCATTGCGACTTCGGCATCACGGCGATGCGCCTGAACACGGACACGCAGCACATGGCATACGTCCTCCGAGACGGTGAGGTCGCTCCACCTGCCGGCCTGATGCAGGCGCTGAAGAACTCCAATCGCATGCAGGACATCGTTGTCGCGGAGCTGCGGCCCGGCCGCACGGGCAACGAGGTCCTGAAGACGTCACTCGCTCGTGCGAAGGCGGAGGGACTCGATGCGACCGTGTACTCGCATCCGATCGGGTTGAATGGACACGGTGCCGGTCCGCTCATCGGGCTCTGGGACTACCAGGACGGCGTGCCGGATCGCGGCGAGGCGCGCGTCATCCCGAACATGTGGTACTCGATCGAGCTGCAAGCCACGACACCGGTCGCGGAGTGGGGTGGGCAGCGCGTGCGGAGCGCGCAGGAGGAGGATGTGATGATCGGTGCCGACGGCGTCGCGCGATGGGCGTTGCGTCGGCAGACGCAGTACCACCTCGTCAGGTAGACGTCGACCTCCATTCCTGACGCACCGGCCAACTCGTATACTCGGGGGGTGCCAGCGTCGCCCGTGAACATCCCACGGGTGGCGCGCATCGATTTCCGCATCTCCCGCCCGAGTGATCTGCCCCATGATGATTGGTCGTCCTCACCGGCTCCTTGCCACCGCGCTCCTTGCCCTCGCGTCGCAGGGCGCACTCGCCCAGGCTCCCCAGACGCAGTCGCCGTCGGCGGCGCGCGCTGGCGCCATGCAGGGCGTGGAGGACCGCACGAGCGGCATGCGCAAGATCGACGGCTACTTCCCGCTGTACTGGGACGAGCGCACCGGCTCGCTTTTCATGGAGATCCCGCGCTTCGACGCTGATTTCCTTTTCTCCACCGGCCTCTCCGCAGGCCTTGGCTCGAACGACATCGGGCTCGATCGCGGCGCAGGCGGCCAGGGCAAGGTCGTGCATTTTCAGCGCGTGGGACCGAAGGTATTTCTCGTCCAGCCGAGCCAGAACTTCCGGTCGAGCAGCAGCAATCCGCGTGAGGTGAAATCGGTGGAGGAGTCGTTCGCGAAATCGATTCTCTGGGGCTTCACCGTCGCGGCGGAGAGCAACGGACGCGTGCTCGTGGATGCGACGCCATTCTTCATGCGCGACATGATTGGCGCGGGCGGCGCACTGCGGCCGGGCGCATGGCGGGTCGACGCGACCCGCAGCGCCATCTCCATGCCGAACACGCGCGGCTTTCCCAAGAACACCGAGATCGACGTCACGCTCACCTTCGCGAGCGAGCCACAAGGCGCGCGGGGCAATGCCGCCGGCCCCACACAGGGGCCTGAGCCCATTGGAGCGCGCCAGGGTGGCGGCGGATTTGGTGGTGGATTGTTCAATGGCAGCGTCGCCAGCGTCACGCCGACGCCCGATGCGGTCACGCTCCGCGAGCATGCGTCGCTCGTCGAACTACCCGACAACAACTACAAGCCGCGCGCCGACGACCCACGCGCCGGCTACGGCGGTATCAGCTACGTCGACTACAGCACGCCCATCGGCGAACCGATGATGGTGCGCTACGTCCGCCGCCACCGCCTCGAGAAGAAGGACCCGAGCGCAGCGATGAGCGATCCCGTGAAACCCATCCAGTACTGGGTCGATTCAGGCGCGCCCGACGACGTGAAGCAGGCACTGCTCGAGGGCGCGCGCTGGTGGAACCAGGCGTTCGAGGCCGCCGGTTTCACCAACGCCTTCAAGGTCGACGTCCTCCCCGACGGCGCCGACCCGATGGACATTCGCTACAACATGATCAACTGGGTGCATCGCTCCACGCGCGGCTGGAGCTCCGGCGGCACCGTCACCGATCCGCGCACCGGCGAGATCATCAAGGCAACGGTCACGCTCGGCTCGCTCCGCGACCGGCAGGACTACCTCATCTTCGAGGGGCTGACGTCGCCGTACACCACCGGCAGCGAGAAGCCCGGCATTCTCTACCAGA
>JBBQFW010000032.1:0-21404 GCA_038322445.1 Gemmatimonadales bacterium | reverse complement strand
TCGGCGGGCGGCCTTCACGACCGGACCCCGATTCCCTGTCCCGCGCCCCTTTGGTTCGACCTTCTTCGCCATGCGTTCCTCGTGGAGTGAAGCCGTTGTCCGGGCGGGAAAGCTACGGGGTGGGCAGGCGCGGCGGAATGCGGGTTGAATTCCGGAAGAGCGTACCTGGTACGGCGTACCCTGTACCATGACTGGCATAGGGGCCCCGGGGAACAGTGGACGCCATCGCTGCGCAGAGAACCCTTCGAACGACCAAACGCAGTTGCAACCAGACGGTAGATCCACCGTTTCCAACCACTGTTCCCCGGAGCTCGTTACCGGTCCAGGTACCGGGTACATCGTACCTGATACGCACTAAAACGCTGTTGCTGTGCCCAGCGGCGCGGGCCGTGCATTGGACACCGGCACCTTGACCGCTCGGCGACGATGCAGCTACGTCCGCCGGCCGCCGTTCGCGCAACCCTGACCCACGTTCGGAGGAAGTACCATCGACGCTGATCACCTGCGCCTTCCGGTCGGACCGGGCTCGATTCACGTTGAGCGCTACGGCCACGGCGGCGCACCTGTCGTGCTTCTGCACGGGTTCGGAACTTCGAGCTTCCTGTGGCGGAACATCGCGCCCGAGATCGCGATGGCCAACCGAACCGCTTTTGCTGTGGACCTGTTCGGATACGGTGAGTCCGATCGCCCATTCGACGCCGACTTCGGGATCGCCTCGCAGGCGGAGCTCGTCGACCGGGCGCTGACCGCCCTTCGGCTCCCGAAGGCGACGATCGTCGGCATCGACTTCGGGGGAGCGGTCGCCATGCGGCTCGCGTCCACCCGCCCCGAGCGTGTCGCGCGCCTGTTCCTCGTGAACCCGATCGGCCTGGACGAAATCCCCGCCGGGGACATCACCGCCCTGCAACGCAACACCGCCCGGCTCGCCTTCCGCGTGAGCCGCGGCATCCTCGGCGCCGCGCCAATCCTGGGCGACGTCCTGCGAAAGAGCGTGGCCGATCCGGAGCACATGCCGGACAAGCTCGTGGCGCGCTACCTCGCATCGTATGTCGGCGAGGAGGGCATGAATCACCTCCTTCTGCTTGCCCGCTCGGTGGACGACGAGGACATGGAGGACGTCGACCTCGCAGCGCTGGCGCAGCCCACCCAGATCGTGTGGGGCGACCAGGATCCGTGGGCCACGCCCAAGTTCGCCGATCGGTTGAGTGCGGCCATTCCGGGCAGCCGGCTGGTGCACCTGCCTGGCGTCGGCCGACTCGTGCCGGAAGAGGCACCCGACACACTCGTGAACCTGCTGCTGGAGTTCATCGGCGCGACGGCGTTGCAGAGCTGATTTCCCCCATGTCGCACCTGTGAGAATGCCCCTCGGCGGGTTATATTCATGAGTCTTTCACCCTCAATCCGAATTCATGGCCAAGCCGCAGAGAAGTACAGGAGCACGTCGGTATGCAGGACCCGTGGAGCCCTCGCCATTTGAGCAGGCCCGCGACGAGCTGTTCCAGCACATCATGCGTTGCGGTGTCGTCGGTGCAGACGCCGAGCACGTTGAAGAGTGGTTCGCCGAAACGATCAAGTACATGACGGAGCGCTTTCCCGAGTTGAGCGAGCAGCAGATCACGGAGCTCAAGACTCTCGGAATGCGATTCGCCCAGCCACCGAAGGCTCGTGTCGACTCCGACGCCGCATCAGCAGCCTGATCGTTCCGCCAGGTCATAGAAGTAAAACGACACGCCTCCGATGTTCTGGAGGCGTTTGCGTTTGTGTACCCAGCCCGATTGTTATTCCCGCGAAGGCAGGACAACTGCTCGTCATTCCCACGAACGCGGGACAAGGGTTCGTCATTCCCGCGAACGCGGGCTTCCATGTTCCGATCGCAAACACGCGTCCTGCTAATTCGACGCGGGCGCAGCCTGCAGTCCTCAGGCAATTCGTCGAGGTGGTGCTCCTTCCCTGCTGACCGCGCTCAGCGCGTGACGCGCCCACTCCACCGCAGCGCCGCTCCCACGCGTACACCCCCGCCGAGGCCGACCTGGAATGCAGGCGAAATGCCGTTGCCCCCGCGTGGTCCTTCCACGTCGAACACCGTCGCGAGATAGGGGCGCACCCTGTCGTGCTGCGCCGCGCGAAGGCTGACGCCCGCACCGGCCGAGATGCCCCACGCATGCTCGCGAAAGGGATCGAAGAGGAAGCGACCGATGACATCCAGTCGCCCATTCACGCTTCGTTCGCCCGACGACACCGGAGCACCGACCGCGCCGATGATTCCCACGCGGGCGTAGTAGCCCGCCGGGATTTCCACCCCACCACCTGCCTGCAGCACCGTGGCGGATCGCGCGGTGATGACATCGATGCGCAACTCGGGCTTCACGCCCGCGTCGAGCGTCGACTGTGCGTGCGCCACGGACGACAGCGCCGCCGACAGCATCAGCAGCACGACCACGGCACGGACGATCACGCGGCGCGCGCGCGCCACAGCGCCAGCGTGTAGTCCGCTATCGCAAGCACCGACGCGACGCCCACGGCCGCGAGGAGGAACGGCACGGCCGATGGCACCACGAGAATCGCGGCAAGCGTGAAGAGTTGAAGCACCGTCACCACCTTGCCGAGGATGCGCGCCTTGAACTGCACGAGGCGAAGCCACGGAATCACCCGCGCAACGAGGAAACCGATCGCCGTCGCGATGTCGCGCGAGATCAGGATGAAGTACGCCGTGGTGGACAGCAGCCCGGTGAACAGGAACGTGCACACCACGGTCAGTACGAACACGCGATCCGCGAGCGGATCGAGCAGCGCGCCCCAGCGCGACGTCGAGCCTACGCGACGCGCGAGCCATCCATCGAGAAAGTCAGTGACGGCCGCCACGCCGATCAGGCTCACGCGCGTTTCCAGACCGCCGGTCGCGACGAAGCCCGCCGCGAGGACGAGGCGAGAGCAGGAGAGCAGGTTCGGAAGTCGGCCGAGCGCGCGACGTGTGGTGGACATGCCGAATGAAAGATAAGCGCATGCGGCTCGCTCCACCTTGCCCTGCTGACGGCCACCCGTAAGCTTTCGGGCTGATCGCCGAGCCCGTCATCCCTGGGAGCCGCATGCCCGACACGATCGCGCTGCTGAAGAACGTCGCCATCTTCAAGGACCTGGAAGACAGCGAGCTCGCCGAGATTGCCGAGATCTGTCGCGAGGAGCAGTTCGTCAGCGGCGAATACATCTTCCGCGAGGGTGAGCACGGCAATCGCCTCTACCTCATCTGTGACGGCGAGGTGCGGATCAGTCGCGACGTCCCCGGCAGCGGTGAGGAAGCGCTCGCGATCCTCAAGCCGGGCGCGCTCTTCGGCGAGATGGCCGTGTTCGACCGCAGCGAGCGCTCCACGCATGCAATCTCCAATGGTGGCACAACGGTGTTGACCATCACACGGCCAGACTTCGAGATGGCGCTCGATTTCAACCGCGAGGTCGCCTACAAGGTGCTCTGGGCCGTGACGCGCGTCCTCTCCGGCCGGCTCCGCAACACGAACGACTCGCTGCGGTCGTTCCTGGCGATGTCGATGTTCTGATCTGATCGGGCGGCGGCGTGACCGACGTCCTCATAGGCGTGGTGCCTGGGCAGCGAGAATCCGCCGAGTCTCCATGGATGTACGCGAGTCAACGCGCTCCGGGCGGGCGCGGCCCGCGCAATGACCCCCGAACACCGTGCTCATGACGCCCTTCCGTACCGCGCTCGTAGTCGCCGTCTCCATAGCCGCCGCAACCGCCTGCACCACCACGACCACCACCAAGGTCGACATCATGCCCTCCGCGAGCGGTCTCGCCGTCATCCCGGCGGGGTCTGGCTGGCTCGGCGACCCGCGCATCGGGCTCTCGCGTGACACGGCCCTCGCGGCCGCGCTGGGGGACATCGATCCCGCCCGCATCCGCGCCACCGATTCGACCCTCGTTGCGTTCGGCACCCGCAACACCTTCTCGGACACCACGAGCACCACCCATGGCATTGGCGCCGCGAGACGCTGGCTGCACGCACAGCTCGAGCAATCCAGTCGCGAGTGCGGCGGCTGCCTGCGCGTCGAGTACGACGCCGCCGTCATTCAGGTCGCTCGGCATCCCCAGCGCGCGTCGGCCAACATCGTCAACGTCCTCGCCATCCTGCCCGGGCGCGACACCAATCGCGTGGTCGTCATCGGGGGCCACTACGACTCCTGCATCTGCAGCGTGCTCCCGAATGGCGGCGTCGACTCCACGAGCTCGGCGCCCGGCGCGGATGATGACGGCTCGGGGACCTCGGCTGTCGTTGAGCTCGCGCGCGTGATCTCGCATCGCTATCCCAGGGGACTCGACGCCACCATCATCTTCGTCCTCCATGCTGCCGAGGAGCAGGGACTGCTCGGCGCCACGCACCTGGCGCAGCGGCTGAAGGCGGAAGGCAAGCACGTCGTGGCCGGGATGACCGACGACATCATCGGCAACGTGGTCGCCGAAAATGGCGCCGTGGATTCCACGAGCGTTCGCATCTTCGCGCAGGACCCCGACAGCTCTGCCAGTCGCGAGCTGGGCCGTTACGTCTGGGGCCTTGGCGCGCTGTACATGCCATTGTTCGAGGTGGTCCCGGTGTTTCGCCTGGACCGGATCGGTCGAGGCGGGGATCATTCGCCGTACATCGTGGCGGGCTGGCCCGGTCTTCGCTTTACGGAACGGCTGGAAAACTACAAGCGCCAGCACCTCCCCACCGACGACCTGTCCCACGTGAATTTCGGCTACGTTGCCCAGGTGGCCCGCCTCAATGCGGCCACCGTGATTTCGCTCGCGTCGGCGCCCGCGTCGCCGGATACGGTTCTCGCGAGTCGCGAGAATGCCGCGTCCGGCGGCCAGGCGTGGACGTTGCGCTGGACGCCAGTGCCTGGCGCCGCATCGTATGAGGTCCTCGTCCGCCGCTCCACGTCGCCAACGTGGGATCACGCAATCCAGGTGGGCACCGCGCGCAGTCACCAGCTCGACTTCCAGCTGGATGATGGCTGGGCCGCCGTGCGCGCCGTTGGAGCGAACGGGCATCGATCCATTGCGCGCACTGCCGGCCCACCCGCGCGGCCCGCTGCTGCCGCGCCCGGTAACCGCCCAGGTGCGTGAAGCGGCCGCCCTCACGCACGTCAGCGCGGACCTCCTCGGGGTTCGCTCGGGACCACTGCGCGATGTGGCCCTGCTCAGCGGCCTGCTCATTGCCGCTGCCGGTGCCGCCGGCCTCAATGCGATCGGTGCGCCAGTGGTGCATCATGCTCCGTCCGGTGCGATCGCGGCCGTGCTTCTCCTCGACCCCTGTCATGTGAGCATTCATTCGCTTCCCGAGCGCGAGCTCGCGCTCGTGGACGTGCTCGCGCGGGATGCCACGGCTGCGGAGAAGGCGCTCGACGTGTTCGTACGTCGGCTCGCGCCCACCTCCGTCCAGAGCGTGACCCGGGCACGCGGCTGATGCTGACACTCCTGCCGTCCGTGCAGATCCTGCTGGTCGCCATCATCGTTGCGTGGAACGTTCTCCTCAGCGCACGCATCGCGCAGGTGCGCACGCTGCCTCGGCCGTTCGTGCTCCTCACGGCGCTGTCCGGGTTCCTGCTGCTGCCCGCGCTCGCGATCCACCTCGCCACCTCCGATGCGATCACCGCGCGCTCGGTGAGTGCGGTCGAGTGGATCTGGCCGATCACATTGGTGCTGTTCGCGATGCAGGCGCTCTACGCCGCCACGCGCCGGCTGGTGAATCCCTTCCTGGGATTCTTCATGTCGACGTACGACGTTCTCATCGCGGTCGATGCCGTGCTCCGGCATCTGGCATCCGAGGGACGACCGCTGCCCGGATTCGCGCTCGTCTTCCTGGCGTCAACGGCGGGTGCTTTTGCGTTGGTCACGCAATCGTCCACGATCATCGCCTCACCCGCGTTCCTGTTCGTGCCCATGGCGGCGCCCGCGTTTCCGTCGCTGCGGGCGTGGTCGGCCAGCTTCCGTGTCTTCCTCGCGCTCGTCGCGTTCATGTGGATCGGATTCGTTGTGTCGCAGGTACCGCCTGCCATCGAGACGGTGAACTCGTACCGCGCGCACGATCCCGCGACGGAGCGCCTCACCGAGCGCCCAGCCGGTGATCTCGAGATCGGCATCAAGATCTTTCCGGATCTGGCTGGCGGCCCGCCGCCAGCATCCATCAAGAACGACCTCGCGCTCGTCGACACGCTCGGCGTGGCGGTGGTGAGCATCACCATCGTTCCCGAGCAGATCAACAAGGCCGGCCTGGACTCGATCGCGCACACGCTGGAGTACCTGCGCGGCGACAGCACAACGCTGATCGTCACGCTGGGCTATCCGAGCAGCCTCAATCCCCTGCCGGGCCGCACCTTCAACGAAGCCAAGCGTATCGCTGCCATCGAGCCGATCGTGCGCATCCTTCGGCCCGACATCCTCGTGCCTGCGCTCGATCCATACAGCGCTGGCGCCGCGTCCACCGGCTCGCGTCCGCCCGAGTTCTGGAAGGACTATCTCACACGCGCCTCAGCGGACGCCAAGCGCATCCGCCCGCGCACCAGGATCGGCGTCGCCGCCTCCACCTACGACCGCCGTGACAGCACACTGTACGCATGGGCGGCCGCCGCGGGGTCGCCGGTCGACGTCGTCGGGTTCTCGCTCTGGCCGTCACCGACTGGATTGCGCACGCTCGATGCGGCCCGTGGCGCCGCCGACCGCTGGATGCGCGAGTCCAGGTCGACCAAGGATCACTGGGTGTTTGCCGTTGGCGGCTTCCCCACCGCGCACGGCGAAGCAAGCCAGGAGCAGGCCGTGTGGGACGCACTCGCATGGGCCACGAGCCGGCCGCTGATCAAGGGCGTCATTGTCGCCGAGCCTGGCGACTATGGCACGCTCAGGGGAATCCGCTCGGCCGACGGCCACCTGCGTGGCGTGGCGTTCGCGATCAAGCGGGCAATCAAGGGGCTCCAGGACTCCGCGGCGCCAGACTCCACGCCGGCCGCCCTGACCAAAGGACGCGTGCGAGTGGGGAGGTAGCTAGACGGCCCGCTCCGTGCCGCGCACAATTCCCTCCACGCGCCGCTCGGCGTCGAAGTACTCGCGCGCGAGCGCCTGCATCTGCGGCGCGGTCACGGAGCGTACGCGCGACTCATATTCCGCCAGCTCGTGCAGCCCGCCGAACATGTAGGCGTCAACCATGTCGGCGAGCACGGAGCCACCGCTCTGCTGTCGAATGGCATGCGTGCCGATGGCGTACGTCTGCGCCTGCTCGAGCTCACGCGCCGAGACGGGTGTCTCGCGCAGCTTCGCGAACTCGCCGAGCAGCCCCTGTCGTGCGACGTCCTCCTTCTCGGGCGACGTCGCGATGTACGCCACGAATGCACCCGCGAGCATGCGCTCGCTCGCGAACGCATGCACCGTGTAGCCGAGTGATTGCTTGTCGCGAAGCTCATCGAAGAATCGACCGCCGAGTCCACTCGCCACGCCGGCAATCATCTCGGCCGCAAATCGCGCGTCGTCGCTGCGCGCGGGTCCGCGGAACAGCATCGCGAGTGCCGTCTGGGCCTTGTCCCGCGTTTCGATACGCTGCACCAGGGACTTCGGCCACTGCGGCGCGTCGAGCGGTGCCAGCGTTCCACCGCGCAGCTCCCCGAACGGACCCGCCAACAGCGCCGCCAATTCGTCGTGATCCGCATCGCCGACAATGGCGAGCATCGTGGCGCCATTGAGGAACTGCCGCGCATGCCAATCGCGCACCGCCTGCGCCGTGATCCGCGGAAGGGAGGCCTCGTCGCCATTGACCGGAACACCGTACGGATGGCCGGCATACGCCGATGTCGTCGCGAGCCGCATCGGGTAGCGATACATGTCGTCGCGCAGCGCGGTAAGATCGGACAGCGCGACGGCGCGTTCCGTCTCGAGCGCCTCATCGGGGATGGTCGGATGCTGGGCGACATCGGCGAGCAATCCGACGGCCGCACTCGCATTGCGCATCGGCACGCTGATCGACCATCCGAAACTCTCCGACGCGGCACCGGCGCTCACGCTTCCGCCGAGCAGCTCACCTTCTTCCGCGATCTGCGCCGCGGAGCGGAGCGACGTGCCCTTCACTGCCGAACGCACGAGCATCGACGTCAATCCCGCTTCGGCCGCCGGCTCGTCGCGCGATCCACCAACGGCGAAGACGCCGGCATGCACGAGGGCACCGGCCTTCCTTCGTACGAGCAACGGCGTGCCGCTCTCGGTGCGGTACACGCGCACGCCCGCTTCTTCGCGCTCGATGCGCAGGCGCGTGTGGACGGCCGGCGCCTCGATCGTGGCCACACTGGGTGGCACCACTTCAGCAGGCGGCGCATCGTCGAGCAGGGCACGCATGGCCTGTGCGTCGGCGGCAATCTCCGGCGATTGCTTCGACCGGTACACGACGACGCCTGCCTGATCGGGATCGAGCCACGTCCGCGCGAACGCCGTGATTTCTTCCGCTGTTACCGCGAGTGCGCGCGCGAGATAGGCCTCGCCCTTGTGCCAGTCGCCAAGCGCTTCCCATTCGGCGAGATAGTTCGCCTGCCCTTCCATGTCCTCGAGCCGGCGAAGCCATTGCGATTCATACACACTTCTCGCCCGCGTGACCTCGGCGTCGGTAACCCCGCGCTCGCGGATGTCGCGCAACTGCGCCCAGATCGCGCGTGCGGCTTCCGCTGCCCGCTCGGGAGGCGCTTCGGCGTGGACGACGAACACCCCGATGGAGGTGGGGGTGTAGTCATACGCGGAGACCGAGGTCGCCAGCTTCTTCTCACGAACCGCGCGATAGAGTCGCGACGCGCGTCCACCGCCGAGGATCACCGAGAGGATATCCAGCGCCGGCGTGGCGTCGTCGAGCGTGCCCGGCGTGCGCCAGCCGAACGCGACTTGCGTCTGCCCGATGTCGCCGCTCCATTCGCGGTAGCGAAAACCGGGCTGCGCCACTTCCTCCTCGCCGGCCGAGAGCGTGGGCGTTCCCGCGGGGAGCGCGCCATAGCGACGCGTGACTTCTGCCAGCGCCTCGTCGTGATCGACGTCGCCGACGATGACCAGCACCGTGCGTTCCGGGCGATAGAAGTTGCGATAGAAGCCGAGCATTGCGTCCCGCGTCAGGGCGCGGAGGCCAGGCTCGCGACCGATGCGCCAGCGACGAATGCGGTGCCGGTCGTGCATCAGCTCGTACAGTGTCTCGGTTGCAACCGCGCCTGGATTGTCCGACTTGCGCTTCGCTTCCTGGATGATCACCTCGAGCTCGCGACGCAGCTCGTCCGCGTCCACGATGGAGTTGGCGTAGGCGTCGAACTGGACGTCGAGGCCCGTGCTGAATCCCGACGACGGCAGCACCGTGTAGTAGACGGTGTAATCGTAGATCGTCGCGGCGTTCAGGTACCCGCCACTCGCCTTGGTCTCACGCGCAATCTCGCCCACGCCACGCGTCGGCGTGCCCTTGAAGAACATGTGCTCCAGCACGTGCGCAATGCCGACGACGTCATCCGTCTCGTCGAAGTAGCCGGCACGCACATACGTCACGATGGCCACGACGGGCGCCGACGTGTCGCGGCGCACGATCACCGTGAGTCCATTGGGAAGCACCGTTCGGCGCACGGTTGCGGGGTCGAGTGCAATATCGAGATCGGATGGCGTCATCGTATCGGAGTGGCGTTCGTTCAGACGATCGCGAGGCGGCGGTAGCGCAGCACCACGAGTCCACCAATGAAGCACACGAGACCGTATGTCGCGTACCACTCGATGAGTGGCCAGGGCAACGGTTCGGTCTTCGCGAGTGCATTGTACACTTCGGACGTGCGGTGCACCGGCGGCAACACATACAGCAGCTTTGCGAGCGCCGCTGTGGACGTGCTGTAGCGCTCCCACAGGAAGGTCGCCGCCACGGTAACGGTGACGAGCGATAGCCAATCCCACCGCGCTGCCGCCGAGAGCACGAAGGTGATGCCGCCGTACATGAAGAACATCACGGCCAGCGTGAAGAGCAGCCGCACACTCAGGATCGGCCACACCAGCGCGCCGTAAACTGCGCCGAGCAGCGACAGGATTCCGACGAAGCCCAGGGTGTGGATGATGAACGCCTGGCCGTAGTAGCGCCACGGCGCGAGTGGCTTCGTGAAGAGAAAGCGGTAGTAGCCCTGCTTGCGGTCGTTCGCCACGATGCCGTTCATCGCCAGCACCGCACCGACAAACACCATCCCACCGAGGAATCTGCTGAGGAACATCTCGTTGAAGTCCTTCATCAGCATCGCCGTCGCGCCCTCCATACCTCCCCACTTCTGGATGAGGCGCGGCGGTAGCGTCGCGATATTGCGATGCAGCGCCGGCAGCATCGGCGAGAGGGTGAGATAGCCGAGCAGGCTTCCGATGATCAGGATGGGCACGCCGCGGTCGACGAGAAAATCCCGGAGCTGCCACAGCCCGTACCGCAGGACACGAGCACGCCTCGGTGGCACCTCTGTCCGGGACCGGTCGATCACGCCGCCGGGCAGGGTCATCGGTCGCTCGCCCGCCGACCAACCGCTTCGCGAAATTGCTGCTCCAGCGCGGAATGCACTGGATAGAGCGCACTGACCTGCGCATCGGCCGCAATGAGCGCGGCCACTCCCCGGTTGATCTCGTCGAGCGAGACATCCGTCATCTCGAACTCGCCCCGCCCCAGGGAACGTGCCATCGGCAGGTGCGCCGGAACGAGCTCCTGCCCCCTCGTCATCACCAATCGGTACGCGGCACCCTCCGTGACCTGCCGCTCCGTCGCCCGGACGTCGACGACGCGCGCCAGCCGCCCCTGGTCCATGATGCCCACGCGATCCGCGAGCCGCGCCAGCTCATCCAGGTTGTGCGATGCGATCAGGATCGTGCGATCCGGTCGCCGCAGCTGATCCACCATGTCGCGAAAACGCCCCGTCCACACTGGATCAAGGCCGTGCGTCGGCTCGTCGAGCACCACGAGCCGCGACTCGGCGAGCAGGGCCTGCGCGAGTCCGAGTCGCTGGAGGTTGCCCTTCGACAACTGTCGCACGCGCTTGCCGCGATGCTCCTCGAGTCCAAGCTGCGCAATCGCGGCCTCCACGCGCGCCGAGAGCTCGGCCTGCGGCACGCCGGAGAGGATCGCATAGCGCTGGAGGGCGGCCGCGACTCTCCAT
The DNA here is from genome assembly GCA_038322445.1 of Gemmatimonadales bacterium. Taxonomy (GTDB): domain Bacteria; phylum Gemmatimonadota; class Gemmatimonadetes; order Gemmatimonadales; family Gemmatimonadaceae; genus AG11. The sequence goes on along the minus strand of JBBQFW010000032.1, from coordinate 10,239 downwards.
CCGGGCGGAATGCTGATCAGCTCCGACAGGTAACCCACGCCGTGCCGCTCGACGAACTCGCGCGGCGCGCCGCCATCGATGAGCGTTTCCCCTTCACTCGGCGCCAGAAAGCCGAGCAGGAGCGCGATGAGCGTGCTCTTCCCCGCGCCATTCGGACCGGCGAGTCCGAAGACCTCGCCCGCCGGGATCTCGAGCGAGAAGTCCGTAAGCGCGCGCACCTCGCGCCCCGTCCAGCTCCGGTAGCTCTTGCCGAGTCCGGAGAAGGCGATCACGCCGTCACTCGGCGCTGTGATGCCCGTTCGTCATTCCCGCGCAAGCGGGAATCCATTTTCACAGGGCCCAAATGGATTCCCGCGTTCGCGGGAATGACGACCGTCACTATGGACACCAGCTAGGGACGTGGCACCGTCATGGGAACGGCGGGATTGGCTGGCGTTCCCGCTGCAGTCACGGGTGCCGACGCTGGCGTACACGCCGACCACGGCCCCGTGCCTGCCCGACCAATCCATCGCTGTCCTTCGTCGATGCGACCAAGCCGCATGAGCGAGCAACCGAGATAGCCTTGCGACGTCCGGTCGTTCGGATCCGCCTGGAGCGCGCGAATGTAGAACTTGCGCGCGTCATCGAAGTGCTGGGCCGCGAACAGCGTGCTGGCCAGCTCGCGAAGCGCCGTCGCATTCGTGGGCCCGAGCTTTACGGCGCTGACTGCCTCGGTGTTCGCATTCCCGAGATTGCCGCGCTCACGCTCCATGCGCGCGAGGTAGACATGGGGCATCGGATCATTCGGCGTATCGGTCGACGCCTTCCGGAACGATGCCTCGGCGGCCTCCTGCCGTCCTTCCTTGTAGGCCTGCACGCCGTCGGCGTAGGCGGCACTGCTGGTGCTGCGGCTCGACAAGGCGAACCATGCGATGGCGGCGACGACGAGCAGTCCCAGTCCGCCGAGCACCGGTACCAGCCATCCGGGCCGCGCGCCGCGCATGCCGGCCGCCGTTGGTGTCGATGCGTACGTAACCGGCTGCGCGATCGGGGCGATGGGCGCGGCGGCGATACTCGCCGGACGCGCTGCTGCCGTCTCGCCCACAAGCCCCGACTCCAGCTTGCTGAACGCCTCGCGCGTGGCGTGCACGTCGCCTTCCGTTGGCGAATAGTCGATGCTCCCCGAGCGCTCACGGGCCGCATGGAACTCCGCGAGCGCATTGGCCTGGTCGAGCGACAGGAAATTCCGCTGGCGCAGCTCGCGAATGAGCGGCTGGCCGGAGAGCGTCGGGCCGCCCACGAGCGAACGCAACCCCGTCTCGACGATGGTCCACGCCTCTATGATGTCGGCGGCGAGGTCTTCCTTGTCACGCGAGGTGCTGAGGCGCGCCACGATCGGGCGCGCCGACTGCACCGCGTCGAGCGCGGCGCGCTGGGCGACCGTGCTCATTGGACGATACGAAGCAGCCCAGCGTCCGCGCTCGCGCGCACGAACATTTCTACGTCGTGACTCGGCACCCGCACCCCGGTCTCGCGAAACGTCCGCCGCGCGACCCGGGACATGAAAACCTCGAGGGACACTTCGTGTCCCCCATCTGCATCTACGTGTTGCAACGACCGCACGATGTCCTCCCACGAGCCAGTGATCTGCCGACCATCCCGCGTCAGGACTTCATGCGCCGGGACATCCGTGTCGCCGGCCATCGCATCCTGCGCCTTCTCGTCGGCAAGGGAGGAAAGAAGCGTGCCGAACAATTCCAGCTGGCCCCGCGCGACCTCCACATCGCCATTTTCGCCACCAGCCCCGCCGTCGATCTCGATGAACAGCTCATCGATATCGTCCAGCTCCCCGCCGAGTTCCTGGAGTCGGTCCTCCCAGGGCTTGAGCGACGGGTCGTGTTCGTCGAGCTTGTGCGCGGCGCGCTTCAGCTCGATCAGGCGCCAGATGCCGAGCTCGTCCCAGTGATCTTCGGTCGTCGTGCGGTCGAAGTGGTAGAGCGCCGCGTCGTAATCGCCGCGATCGTACAGGATGTTCGCCAGGTAGATCCGCGCTTCGGCGTGCTCGTTGTCCGCCTGCAGCGACTTCCGCAGCGACGCGATGGCCGCGTCGTCTTCCCCGAGTCGATGTTGCGAGTACCCGACGCAGGCGATGGCTTCGGCGCTTTCCGGCGCCTGCTGGACCGCGACCTCGAAGAACTCGAGGGAGGCCGCGAACAACTCGCGACGTTCGCGTGATGACGCTTCGCGGAACAGCGCGCGTCCGCTCTGCAGCATGAGGTCGAGGTCGTCCGCGTAGCCCAGCTCCAGCGTGCGGCGAAAACACCGCAGCGCCGAGTCTTCCATGCCGAACTTGAGCAGCGTTTCCCCGAGCCCCGCGAGCGCATCTTCATGCTCCGGCTCGAACACGAGCGCCTCCTCGAAGCTGCGGCGAGCCCACGCGTACTCCTCACGAGCCAGGCGCGCGTATCCAACGCCAATGTGCAGCTCTACCGAGTTGGGGTAGAGCGCCAGGCCCTCGCGAAGCACACTCAACGCGTCGTCGTACTGCCCTTCGTTGTAGAGTTGGTGCGCCTGCTCGTCGTACTCTTCGGAGCTCAGGAACGGAGTGGCCATTGCGACGAAAGCCTCCTGCTCGTGAGGGACACCCAATTGTACCATTCAGTGACGGGGAAGTTCAACAGTTTCCCTCCGAAAAAGACACGCTAGTTGGTGCCCCTCCCATCCTTGCGTATTCGTCGATCCCGCAATGCCGATGCGATGGCTCCGGCCAGGAAGGCATTCTCCTCGAGTAATCCGAGGTTCGCGGATAAGGATCGTCCTTGTGTCGCACGCAGCACTGCGCCAAGCAGGAACGGCGTGGTGGCCGCACCGCGGATGCCCGAGCGCTCTGCCTCGGCCAGCGCATCGGCAACCGCCTCATCGACCACCGCCCGATCGAGTGCCACGGCCTCCGGCAATGACTGGACAACCAGCGTGGCTTGCGACCGGCCGAGCGCGCGCGACGCCAGGTACATCGCAGCGATCTCGTCTGGAGAATCGGCGCGGGCCGTGAGCGCGAGACCGGTCGTGCGCGTGAAGAAGCCGGGTAGCTCGTCCGTCCGATAGCCAACCACCGCGACGCCGAGCGTCTCGAGCCGCTCGAGCGTCGCGGGAAGGTCGAGGATGGACTTCGCCCCGGCGCACACGACGATCATCGGTGTCCGCGCGAGCTCGCCCAGGTCGGCGGATTCGTCGAATGGTGCGCCCCGATGCACACCGCCAATGCCGCCCGTCGCGAACACGTCGACACCGGTCGCTGCGGCAATGCAGAGCGACGCCGCCACGGTCGTCGCCCCATCGGCGCCCTGTGCGGCCGCCACGGCAAGGTCGCGTGACGACACCTTGCGGACGCCGGCGCGCGCCAGGAATCGCTCGAGCTCGTCGGGCTCCAGGCCGAGTGCCGGTTCGCCGCGCACCACCGCGGTGATCGCGGCCATCGCGCCGGCGCGCTCGACACCCGCAACCATGCGCTCCGCCGCCTCCCGATTGGCCGGAATGGGAAGCCCCTGCGCCAGCACCGAACTCTCGAGCGCAACCACGGCCTGGCCGGCTGCGAGTGCGCTGGCGACACGCGGCAGTACGCGCACGAAGTCCTGACCGCTCGCTTCGCGCGCGGCGGGCCGCACTAAGGCGTCGATGGCTTCGCGCGCCTCGGCCACGCATTCACGATTGCTTCGCCCATGTGGGCCATCATCACGTGTGCTTCGTTATCGATGACGTAGCGCTCGTCGACGTTGTCCTTCGTGAGGACGCAGTAGGCAATGCGCGACTGGAGCGGAAAGAGCCCGCATTCGGTGCGCACCTTGTCTGTCGCGCCGGTCTTGTGCGGTACCTCCAGCCCGGTGACGTACCGGTTCACTTCCTCGAAATCCTCATTGTGCGCGAGTATGTCGAGCATGGCGCTGTCCGCCTTGGGGCTCACCGCCTTCCCTTCCGACAGCAAGGCAAACAGCCGCGCCATCTCGCTCGGCGTCGTGACCCCCAGGCCGTACTTCACCGAACTGTCCATGGCAACGCTCGCGCTCCGCAGGAAGCTCTTCGAATGCACCTTCGTGTGCATGAGGCCGAGCTTTTCCATCGCGTCCCACACGCGGCGGATGATGATGCGGTCGAGGAGCAGGTTCGTCGCGGTGTTGTCGCTGATCGTCGTCATCAGCCACGCCGCATCGTGCACCGTGATCACGCTGTTGTCGTGCATGAACTGCAGCAGCCCCGAGCCCGGTACCTTGTCGATCTTGAGGACCGTGAGCGGGTCGTCGAGCGAAAGCATGCCCTGCTCCACGAGACCGTAGACGGTCACGAGCACCGGCACCTTGATCAGGCTCGCCGTGGGAAACGTCTCGTCGGCGCGGCGCTCGAGGCGCTCACCGGTGTCGAGGTTGTGCACGACGTATCCCACCACGCCCCGATGCCGCGCGGCCAGCGAGTCGAGGGTACGATGCAGCGCGGCAGTGTCGGCGCGCTGGTAGCTCGCGGGCCGAAGGTTTGTCGCGGTCGCCTGTCCGCGGGCGCAGCCAGGCAACGCGAGGAGCGCGACCGCCGCCACGACACGATGAGAGGAGCGCATCACCGCGACTCGTGCGGCTCGGCGTCCGGCAGGTCCTCGGCGCGGATCGACTCGAGCAGGTCGCGCTCCTGCGAGGTGGGATCATAGACGGCGACGACGCGGATGACCTCGCCCGTGTAGGCGTCGAACGTCTTCACCTTGCCCTGCGAGACGTGAATCTGGTGGCCATCCTCGAACCGCAGGATGACACTCGGATGGTCGACGTTGACGTAGGCCTTGCGGAGCTTGGCTGGGGCTGGCGGCATTCGGGTTCTCGAGAGTGATGGCTTGGGGAAATTGGCAGCCGAGGCGCGCTCGCGTCGAGTGCGCCGCCGGCGATTCGATCAGGTGACGACGAGGCGATCGGTCGCGTGCACCTTCCACGCGTCCGTCGCGAGGATCTCGTCGATCGTGCCCACCACGCTCTCGACTTCGTCGTCGGTGGTGTAGAAGTGCGGCGCAACGCGAATGCCGGCGCCCGGCCGGTAATCGACGATGACGTCGCGGGCCAGCAGCGCCTGCGCGACCTCGCGCGCGTGCGGAACGTCGAACGCCACCGTGCCGCCGCGGCGATTCGCGTCGCGCGGGGCCGTCACGGCAAACCCCCTGGCGTCGGCAAGCTCGATCAGTCGCGCAGTCTGGCGCATGCTCTTTGCGCGGATGGCTTCAATTCCCGCCGCGCGCACCAGGCGCGGGCCCGGCAGCGCGGCAAAGAGCGCGGGAATCGACGGAGTGCCCGTCAGCCATCGCCACGCCCCGGTCGCGTAGGTCATCTCGGGATCGAACGCGAACGGATGCTCATGCGCCTGCCACCCGGTGAGTGCCGGCGCCATCGTCGCGCTGACCTCGGGCTTCACCCAGAGGAAGCAGCCACCCGGCCCGCCGCATAGCCACTTCAGCACGCCGCCCGTAAGGAAATCCGCACCGCTGGCGTTGACGTCGACCGGAATGATGCCCACCGAGTGATACGCATCGAGCGCCACGAGCGCGCCGACGCGATGCGCATGTGCCGCAATGCGGGCCGCGTCGATGATGTAGGCAGAGCGAAAAAGCACGTGGGAGATGGCCACGAGTCGCGTGCGCTCATCTATTGCCGCGATCAGCCGATCCTCGTTAATGCTGATGCCATCATCGCTGGGCACCACCACGATGCGTGCACCGAGCCGAGTGGCCAGTTCGTCGTACACGTATCGGACCGATGGAAAATCCAGCTCGGTCATCACGATGGTATCGCGACCATCTGACGTATAGTCCAGCGCTGAGAATACCTGCGCCTGCGCAATGGAGACGTTCGGCACCATCGCTACCTCGCCGGCTCCAGCGCCAATCAGCGGCGCGATCTCGTCGCCCACCCGGATCGGCATGTCCCACCAGCCCTGCGCCCACGCACGGACGCCTCGGGTCTCCCACTCCTTCGTGTAATCCTCCAACTGGCCCGTCACGGAGCGCGGCATGGCGCCGAGCGAATTCGAGACGAGGTAGTTGGTCGTCGTGAGGATCGGAAATTCCTCGCGAAAGCGAAGCAAGGCGTCGCTCATGCATTCACCGCGCGCGCGCGCCGTGAGGGAAGCGTCACCGCATAGACCAGCGACGCCACGACCACCACCGCGAGGGCCGCCAGCCATTCACGCTTCTGCACGCTCGACAGCATCATCACGATCACGGTGAGTGCGGCGAGGGGAATAACACGGCCCGCCGGAATACGAAAGGGAATCCCGCCCGTGCGGACGTCGCGGCGCCGCAACTCGAGCACGGCCACCGCGCAGGCCCCATACACGAGCAGCACGGCGACGTTCGCCGCGATGGCCAGCACCTCGAAGAAGCCGTACACCGCCAGCAACGTGACGATCACGGTCTGTACCGCGATCGCAATGTAGGGGGTCCCTCGCCGCGGATGCGTGGTCGCGATGACGCGTGGAAGGAAGCCGTCGCGCGCCAGGGCGAAGAGCATTCGCGGCACCGCGAGCATCATGCCGCTCACGTAGCCGAACATCGACACCACGGACCCCACCAGGATCATGGTCCTCCCTCCTGGTCCGAGGGCCACGGCAGCCGCCGATGCGAGCGGCGTCTTGTCTGTCGCCAGGGCATCGCCGAGCAGGCCCTGCGCAACCACCTGGATGACGATGTACAGGACCGTTATTACGGTCATCGCGCCGAAGATCGCCCGCGGCACCGTGCGCGCCGGATCGATCACCTCGCCGCTCGGTACCAGTGCGGACTCGATGCCGAGGAATGCGAACAGGAGCAGGACCGAAGCGCGCGACACCTCCCCGGTGGAAGGCGCGTGCGTCCAGCGCAGGTTCTCCGGGTGCATCGTGAACAGGCCCACCGCGATGAGGATGAGGAGCGGGGCAAGCTTCGCCACCGTAGCGACCGTATTGAATCGCGCGACAAGTCCCACCCCGAGCGCGTTCGCGGCCGCCAGCACCACCAGCGTGGCGATCAGGCCGCCGCGTTTTTCCCCGGGCGTCAGTGATGGGACCATGGCTCCCAACGCATCCGCAAAGAACGACGCCACCGCCGAAAGCGCGAGCGTCACACCGACCCAGAGGAGCATCCCGGTGAGGGCTCCAACGAAAGGCCCGAACGCGGTCTCGACATAGGCATATGGACCACCCGTCATCGAGACCCGACTTCCGGCCTCGGCGAAACAGAGGACGATGAGCACCATTGCGATCGCGCAAACGATGTACGCAAGCGGTGCTGCGGCACCAAGCGTCGCCGCGACGCCGGCCGGAAGCCGAAAGATTCCCCCGCCGATCGTGACGTTCACGATGCCTGCACCAAGGCTCCACGTTCCGATCGCCCGGACGAGATTACCCTCGCCCGACCGAGTCGATTCGCCAGGCGGTGTGACATCCATCACGTCGCCGAGGCCGTGCTGCAACGCATAGATCGTGAGTGCGTAGAGGGTCTGGTGTGGGGCCTGGACGGCAAATCGGAATGCATCCGAGTCCACGGCCCGAAGTTCGCAGGGTAGCGGAGTCCAAGACTAGACTTCGCACACCGTCGGCGCCACCTTCGCGATATCGGTCTCCGGTATACGGCGCCCCGTACCTTTGCCACGACCACAATGCATCGCTCTCTTCGTTCTGTCCGCACCTTCGCGTCCCTCAGTGCGGTGCTGGTCCTCGCCGCTGCTCCGCTGCGCGCCCAGGGCCCTTCCGCCGGAACAGCCGACGCAGCCATGATGTCGGCGCCTGATTCCGCAGTCGCGGCCGGCCCCACTCTCGGCAGCGCCACCGTTGGCGTGCGCCACGTTGACGCAGCCGCTGTCACGAAGGCCTCGCCTGCCGCGCCGCGCGCCGGTGGGCGGAGTCACGGCGAAGTCCTGATGATCGTCGGCGGGGCCGCGATCCTCACCGGCATCGTGGTGGGCAACAACGCCGGTTACGCCATCTCCATTGCCGGCGCGGTGGTCGGCCTTTACGGACTCTACGAATACCTGCAGTAATCGCAGCGCCGCATCCGGGTGGTCGTGCGCTGAGTCCTGCCATGCACGCACCCGAGCGGCACCCTGGGGCGGAATCTTGCCTGGTCCGCCCCACTCGTAGACTCGCACCCGCATACTTGTGAGCAGACGAATCGCCCTCGTCCTTGGCGGCGGCGGGCTGAAAGGCTTCGCGCACATCGGTGTCCTGCGCGCCCTCGAGGAGCTCGGCATCCAGCCCGACATCTATGCGGGCACCAGCATCGGCGCGCTCATCGCGGCCTCGTACCTCGGCGGCACAGCGGTGAGCGACATGGCCACCCGCGCCGAGGCCATGCGGCGGAAGGATCTCTTTCGCGTGAACCATTTCGGCATGCTGCTCGATCGCATGCAGTCGCACTCCATCTACCTCGAAGATCCGCTGCGCGAGCTCTGTCGTGGCGCCATCGCCGAGGGCGACTTTACCGCGCTGCCCAAGCGGCTGCTCGTCAATACCGTCGACATCGACCGCGGCGCGCGCGTGGTGTGGGGCGCGCCCGGACTCGAGCACGTCAGCGTCCGCGACGCGGTCTATGCGTCGTGCGCGTTACCGGGCTTCTTTCCGCCCGGCCATGTCGGCGACCGCACCTGCATCGACGGCGGCGTCGTCGACAACCTGCCCGTCACCATCAGTGCACGCTTCGCCGACCTGGTCATCGCCGTGGACGTCGGCAGTTCGGACGCGTCGCAGGAGGCCAAGGCCGACACCCAGGGCTTCGCGACGCTCTACATGCGCGCGGCGACGATGATGTTTCACGCGCTGCAGCAGTATCCGCTCGAGCGCTGGCACGGGCCGCCCATGGTGCTCATCCGCCCGAAGGTGAACGATGCCAACTGGCTCAGCTTCTCCGATACCACCGCCAACATCGAGGAAGGCTACCGCGCGGCGAAGCGCGCGCTCGAGCGCCTGGATTCCTACTGGGGCAATACGGGCTGCGTCTTTCCGCGCCGGCGCGTCGAGATCGATGTCGACCGCGACCAGTGCACGGGGTGTGGACTGTGCGTGACACTCGCACCGGCTGTCATGAGCCTCGACGAGCAGCAGAAGGCCTATCCCCGCACTCGCATCGTCGAGTGGTCGCCTGCGGAAGGTGGCTTCGTGCACGAATGCCCCACCTACGCGATCAGTGCCCGCAACATCGACCGGCGCGCGGCCACCCTGAACGAGGAAACCCAGCACGATCCCACGCCGAGTGGTGCGGGAGCCGCCTGATCTTACGCGGTCGTGAGCATTCGCACGATGCGCTCGTAGACGTCCACTGCCGCCTCCAGTTCGCTCACCTTTACGTGCTCGTCGTCGCGATGCGCCACGTGAATGGAGCCCGGGCCGAACAGGTACGGCGTGCCCCAGGAGGGCATCGCGGGAATGTCGGTCGCGAACGCCACGACGGACGTCGGAAATCCCGGGAGCGTGCCGAGTCGCGCGAGGGGAATCTCGATTCCGCGCTCGATGTGCGCGCGTCCCGCCGCCCACTCCGAGAGTGCCCGCCAGACTTCATCGCCATCCGTCACCAGCCTGGCCATCAGGCGCGCCTCGGCGTCCGGCGCCACGACATTGTCGGCAACTCCGCCTGACAGCTTGCCGATGTTGATGGTCGTTTCGCCGAGCATCTCGTCGCTGGGCAGCGCGAGGGCGTCGAGGTCCGCGAGCAGGTGCACGAGGTCGTGTGTGGCGGAATGTCCCAGATGCGGATACGCGGAATGTGCCGCCTCACCCTTCGTGCGGACCAGCACGCGCATCGCGCCTTTGGTGCCGAGTGCGAGCGTGCTTTCGGTTGGTTCACCGTTGATGAGCGCGCGACTGACAAATCCGGTGCGACGGAGCCATTCGTCGGCCGCGTGAGCGCCGTCGTGTGTGGTCTCTTCGCCCACAACGAACAGCAGGGCGACGGAAATGCCGTCGCGCCGGAGCCGCTCGGCGGCGCACAGCATGGCGGCTGCTATGCCCTTGGCGTCGCACGCACCGCGTCCCCAGATGGTCTCGCCTGCGCGCCGAGGCGGGATGTACGGCGGAACCGTGTCAAGGTGCGTGGACAGCGTGACGTACGGTCCGTCGCCCGATGTGGCGAGGACGTCGGTGCGCGTGCCCGTGACCGGGATGTGCGTGACCGCCCAGCCACGACCGGACAGGGCCGCGCCGAAGGCGTCCATGAGTGTGGTCTCATCTCCGCTCGTGGAGGGGATGGACATCAGCCATTCGGCA
>JBBQFW010000031.1:0-21502 GCA_038322445.1 Gemmatimonadales bacterium | reverse complement strand
ACACCACGCCCGACTGGACGCGGACGTGCGGGCTCACGAACCAGCCAGTCGCCTCGAGGACGCTCTGGAGGCGCCGGCGAATCTCCTCGTCCCGCGCCACTGGATTGACATCGACCTTCGTCTGCGAGAGCGAGAGGTCGGGCGATGCCGCAGCGCCACTGGGCCGCACTACGCCGTTCGACGCCGAGTCCTGCGCCGGCAACACGGCCGCGACGGCGCAGAGACTCGACGCACCTACCAACACAGCAGTGAGCACCCGCCGAAGCGAATGCGCCCGCTGCGCGCGCGACCTGCCCCATCGAGCGAGTCTTCGTAGGCTCACGGGCGAATCCTCCAGTCGGGTACGCGGCGCCGGCCGGCGAGGGAGCAAGAAGCGCTCCCGCTGCGCTCACGGCATATTCCCGGCGTCTGCGTCCGGTTCGTTCCGCCGCATGCCATCGAGATACGCGCTGACGCCCGGAGCGCTCCGGCGGAGCGCGCTGCGTCATGTCCGCCTCCACGAGGTGCTGCGGCACATCGTCGGATCAGACAAGCAGCACGGGTGACGGAACGAGTCACCGGCGGGTTGGGCTGGAAGGAACCCTTTGCAGTGGAGATGCATGCCGACATCAAGTTGCACGTACCGCCTGGCGATTGTTCTCGTGCTCTCGGCATGCGTCTCCGCTGAGACCCTCGTGTCGGCCGACGGCCTGCTTCCACTCGGCAACTTCGGTGGGAACGACGCGGGCATGATCGTCGGCGATACCGCCACGCACCTGCACATCGGCTGCACATACGGCGACGTATCCGGTCGCATCGCGCTTGATCAGAACGGGCAGTTCGACGTCGCGGGCAGCTACAGGCTGTACGCATATCCGATCGCCGTCGGTCCGGCGGTGCCGGCGCGTTTCGTCGGTCGTCTTCAGGGTTCGACGGTCGTCGTGACGGTGACGGTGAACGACACGGTGTCGCACACCATCGTCGTGAAGGGGCCGGCGAGTATTACGTACGGAGTCGAGCCGCAAAACATGCCGTGTCCAATCTGCCGGCGACCGATACTCAGCCATAGCCTGGCGCACTCGAGCGGTCATGGGTGAGAAGACCGACGCGCGCCGAAACCAAGCGTTCACTCTGCTGAGGTAGCCGCCGTGAAGTACCGCCTCGGTGTTTGGCGGCGAAGTGCTGACATCGGCCGACGCGGGCTTTACCCGCGCCTTGACTCGGCAACGCCGCCGAGCGTACGGTACGACCTGCGGCACAATGGTGGGGGCTTTACGAGGGACATGCGTATCCTCGACGCATGCCATTCGACTCCGCATCGAGGAGAGGTCAGGAATGCCCATGGCGACTGAATCCATCCAGTGGACGCTGGCCGAGCTGCACCGGCTGCCCGACGACGGCAACAAGTACGAGCTCGTGCGCGGCGAGTTATTCGTGACGCCCGCACCCACGCCCTTGCACGTGAACGTCCTTGCGCGCTAGACGGAGATCCTCTTCCCGTATGTCCAACGCCATACGCTGGGCTCGATCTATCATCCGCGCTCCGTACTTCGCTTCGAGGGATCGGAGGTCGAGCCGGATCTCATGGTACGGCAGCCGTGGCCCACTGCAAGCGGGCGATGGGAGGACGCCCCCATACCGATACTCGTCGTGGAGGTGTTGTCCGACTCCACCCGTCGGCGGGATCTCCGGCAGAAGCGGGACTTCTACGGGAATGCGGGCGTGGCGGAATAGTGGGTACTGGACCCGGAGGCGCGGACCGCCCACGTCGTGCGTCGCGGCATGCCGGACCTTGTTACGGGCACGCAACTCGAGTGGTTGCCGGCCGGTGTAAGTGAAGCGCTCGTGGTTGACGTACGGAGGCTCGCATCATTCCTCCCTGGTTCGCCCTGAGCCGCGGCGCATTCACGATCACGTGAGTTCCCCGAGCGTTTGCTCCAGGCCCGTGATGAGGACTCGCGCATCATCCTCGTCGAACGGCATGGGGGGACGGATCTTCACGACATTGTGATAGGGGCCATCCGTCCCGAGCAACACTCCCCGCTCGCGCATCCGGTTGGCAACGAACGACGCCTCCGCCGCAGCCGGATCGCGCGTCTCGCGATCGCGCACCAGCTCGACGCCGAGGAACAGTCCGCTGCCGCGCACGTCGCCGACAAGCGGGAAGCGGTCACCCAGCGCACGCAATCCGTGCAGCAGGCGATTGCCCACGTGCAGCGCATGCGCCTGGAGCGCCTCGTCGCGCATCACGTCGAGCACCGCGAGGCCAACGGCACACGACACGGTATTGCCGCCGAAGGTGCTGAAGTACTCCATGCCCGTATCGAATGCATCGGCAATCGCGCGCGTGGTCACCACGGCAGCCAGTGGGTGTCCGTTGCCGAGTGGCTTGCCCATCACCACGATGTCCGGGACGACGTCGTGTGCCTCGAAAGCCCAGAAATGCGTGCCCATCCGCCCAAGGCCCGTCTGCACCTCGTCCGCAATGCAGACGCCGCCCGCCGCCCGCACGCTCGCATACACCGCGGCGAGATACCCACTCGGCAGGATCAACTGCCCGCCGACGCTCGGGCATGTCTCCGCAATGAAGCCCGCGAGCCCTGCGTCAGGAGGCAACTGGGCAATCAGTGCAGCTACCTGCGCGGCGTAGCGCGCCCCGACATCGGCCTCACCGCGACGGAACGGTCCGCGATAGTCGTCGGGCAGGGGTGCGACGTGCACCCACGGCGGCGCGCCCTCCCCGCCGGGCCCCGCGTGCTTGTACGGGCTGATGTCGATGAGCGTCGTGGTGTTGCCGTGATACGCGGAGTCGAGCACGAGCATGTCGCGCCGACCCGTGCGCGTACGGGCAAGTCGCAGCGCGAGCTCGTTCGCCTCGCTGGCGGAACTCACCAGCATGCAGGTGTCGAGCGCCGCTGGCAGCGTCGCGACGAGCCGCTCCGCGTAGCGTGTGACGACGTCGTTCAGGTAGCGCGTGTTCGTGTTGAGCACCGCCATCTGCTCGGCCGCCGCGCGCACGACGCGCGGATGCGCGTGCCCCACGTGCGGCACGTTATTGTAGGCATCGATGAAGCGATGTCCTTCGTCGTCGAAGAGGTACTGCTTCCAGCCGCGCGCCACGCGGACCGGTTCGCGGTACGCGATGCTGAGGTTGCCCGCGAACAGCGCGCGACGGCGCGCGAGGGCGACGTCCATCGCAGGCGTCGGCGCCGGAAACCGCGACGCCGGCACGCCGATGATGAGATTCGGGTCGGGTGAAAGACTCCGCCAGGTCGCGCGCTGTGCTGCGGATCCCACACCTGGAAAGTCGGTGTCGAGCCCGAGGAGATCCGTGATCACCTGAAGGTGGAGATGCGGCGTCCAGCCGACGTTCTCGTCTGGTGTGCCGAACGTCGCGAACCGTTCGCCACGCGATATCGCCTGGCCCACCGCAAGCCCCTCGAGCGACGAGCGCGCGAGATGACCATACAGCGTGTAGAACGCAATGCCATCATCCGTCTTGTGCCGCAGGATGATCACCGGACCGTAGTCCTGGAGCACATGGTTGTCCGCGAACGCGTGCACCACGCCGTCCATCGGCGCATGGACTGGTGTTCCTGCCGGCGCGAACAAGTCGAACCCGATGTGCATCGTGCGCCGCTCGGCTTCTGGCGTGAGGCCGGCGAAGAACGGCGCAGTGTAGAGCAGGCGCGGTTCGTCGTAGCGGCCGATGCCGACGGCCACACCGGCCTCACGCATGCGCGCGTCGAGCCGGGGCGTGAGGAAGCGCTCGGTGTTGAGCGCCGGATCTCCCGCCACGAGCGGGCTCGCGACGCTGAGGTCGAACACCGTGCACGGCTCGCCACGGAGATCGACGTCGAGGAGCGGAGCGAAGCGCGCCGTGTTCGCGCCGAGCCACTCGCGCACGCGCGCGCTCGTCGCCACGGGCTCGAGGCCGCACGCCTCGCGCACCACTGCGTGTGCGAGGCCGTGCGGGATGCGCGCGAGCACGGGCAGCATGCGCCGGATCGCCTCCTGGCTCACGTCGAGATAGGCGTTGTCGGGCGCGTCCGCACGCTGGCGCGCGGCCATGCATGCGCTCGTCGCAAGACGCAGCAGCACCAGGCCAAACAGTGCGATGCGCTCGTTCTCCTCCAGTGGACACTCGGCATGATAGCCGCGCACGATCGCTGCGAGGTCCGCCAGTGGATCGGTCGCGCCAAGACAGACGTAGGCGGCCGCGATGGCAAGATCGGAGACCGTGAAGCTGTGCAGCATATCGCCGAAATCAACGATCCCGGAGACCTTTTGGTGGCGCGTAAACGGGTCGCCCCCGTCGCACACGATCACGTTGTGGTCGTTGAGGTCGTTGTGGATCGCAGTCACGCGAAGCAACGGCAACAGCGGCGCCACGTCCCGCTCCGTGCGCTCCATGATCCCGTCGATGACCGCGCCGAGCGCGGGGTCGCTCACCAACGGACGATGCGCGGCGATCACATCCCGCGCGCGCGCGAGGTCCCAGTCGAACTCGCGGTGAATCGCCGGATGATCGAACGACGCCAGCGACGCGCTCAGCGCCCCGATGCGCCGACCGAAATCCTCGAGCAGCGCGGGCGTTCGGCGGCGGAGCGTGGCGAGTGGCACTCCGTCGAGATACGTGATCAGCCACGCCAGATGTGTGCGACTGTCGGATGCCGCGACCTCCGTGATCGTCGCGCCGTCGACGGCGGGGACAACGCGCGGAACGATGCCGAGCGTGCCGGCGACCTGCGCCAGGGCAAGTTGCTGCGCCTCAAGCAGGCTCCGCTGCTCGAGCGCGTTCGCGATCTTGAGGACGAATCGCTCGCCGGTTGCGGTCGTCAGCAGGAAGTTCTGATCACGCTCGCTCGCGAGCGCACCAGCCCGCACGTCGAGTGCGTAGCGATCGCGCGCGACCGACTCGGCGTCGGCCGTCGAGAAGCGCGGTGTGTGGGCGTGAAGCGACATGGCGAGCGGTGCCGGGGTCAGGACGTCTTCAGGAGCGCGGCGGCGGGCGCGTCTCGCGCGGGAAGGGCATGGACGCCGGAACTGGCGGCCAATCTATACGTGATTTCGGATGAAAGGCATGTCTTCCGGTTTCGGAGCGGCCCTGCTCGCACTGCTGCTCGCGAGCAAGGCATCTTGCGGAGCATCGCATTGACTCTTGATCTTCACAGTGGTATCGCGAAACCGGCGCAACATTCCTCCGCGCCAAGCCCGACGGCCCCGCGCCGTGGTCGCCCTGACACATCGGCGCTAGACCGCGATGATCTTCGCGCGCGCCTTCGTCTCGGCTTCGATACGGCTGCACATGATGTCGCACAACTGGAAAACGCTCTGGTCCGAGAGCGCGTAGTACACGAACAACCCTTCCTTGCGCCGTCGTACGAACCCCATCGTGTTGAGCACCTGCAAGTGCCTGGACACGTTGGCCTGGCCGAGTCCGGTCTTTTCCACCAGGTCGCCGACGGACATCTCGCCGATGCGGAGGCAGTTCAGGATCGAGAGTCGCGCCGGTTCGGCGAGCGCCTTGAACCGGTCCGCGAGCACCTCGAGGAGCGCCGGTGTGAGCGCGTGCGCGGGTGGCATCTTCATCATGAGCACACGGGATGACTTGAACGAACAGGGTTGAACTGCCGAGCCTGCACCATGGCTGCAAGTGGGGACGCCATGGTGCCCTTTTGGTCAGCGCGCAGTGTCATGGCCGGGTTTTAGCGTGCCTGCTTGCCGGAAAACGGCGCACCGATGACAGGCGCGATGAGACACACATTGAATACCCCCGCAAGCAGGGGCACCAGACCGACCACCATCACGATGATGCCGGTCATGGACTCATGATGCGACCAGCCCCACGCGATCAGCGCCACTCCCGCGACGATGCGAACCGCCCGGCCGGTGGTTGATGCCATGAATCGTGCGAACGCCATGGATCCGTTGCTCATTTCAGCCCTCGTGGTGAGTTGTGTCGACGTCCGGCGAATTGCCGCCGGCCGTCGTGTTGCGTTGGGCGCCGGACAGCGTTCGCTGCCGACGCACGTGTGGTGCAGGAAACGTTCAGCGTTGCCCCGCCGGCCGTGGACCGCAGCCGGGAAATCCCACTGCGCCCAGGATGCGTTCGAGCGGACAGAAGTTGGTGAAGCTGGACTGCACCAGGTTGAATCCGACGAAGGCGGTGAAGAGGTACCAGGCCGGAGTGACCCAGTGTCCCAGCGCCAGCGAAACGAGGATGAAGACGCCGGCAAAGCGGCGGATGATGTTGTCCAGGCACATGACTGCTCCAGTGGAATGCGTGATTCGAGCCACTTCGGTCCATCCGACATCCCCGCACAGCTCTCTGCGCACGGCGTGGGTGTACTAAGCCGCGACGTGATCCGGCACCGACGGCGCCAGCCGACCTCGCTGGATGGCGTCGTCCTGCGTGTGGGCGGGTTGCGGGATCACCACCGGCGCGTTCCGGCGAAGCTCCCAGTAGAGAATCGGCACCACCACCATGGTGAGCACCGTGGCGACGATCGCACCGCTCATCAGGGCGACCGCCAGCCCCTGGAAGATCGGATCGAGCACCATGACGAGCCCACCCACCACGACCGCCGCTGCGGTCAGCGCGATGGGCCGGAAGCGCACGGCGCCCGCCTCGAGCACCGCATCGCGCAACGAACGCCCGCGCGCCTCGGCAAGCTGGATGAAGTCCACCAGCAGGATCGAGTTGCGCACGATGATGCCGGCAAGCGCGATCATGCCGATCATCGACGTCGCGGTGAAGAACGCGCCCGTGATCGCGTGTCCCGGAAGAATGCCGATGAGCGTGAGCGGGATGGGCGCCATGATCACGAGCGGCACCGTGAACGACTGGAACCAGCCCACGACGAGCACATAGATCAGCAACAGGACGATCGCGAAGGCGAGGCCGAGGTCGCGGAATACCTCGATGGTGACCTGCCACTCGCCGTCCCACTTGATGGCCGTTTCGGCGAGCCGGTCCGGCGGGACCGCATTGTACCGCGCGATGCGTGCGCCATTCACGCGCACCTGGTCGAGCCGGGCATTCATCGCCATGATCGCATACACCGGCGACTCGATCACGCCGGCGACGTCACCCGTCACGTAGATGGCGGGGCGCAGGTCCTTTCGCGTCCGGCTCCCCTCGCGCGTACCGGAGATCACGGTGACGAACCGCGCGAGCGGCTGCGGCCCCGTCGTCGTCGCGATGGGTAGCGCGAGCAGCGCATCCACTGACGACCGCTGGTCGAGCGGCAGACGCGGCACAATCGCGCGGCCCTCGCGTGCCGTCGGTGAGCTCATGATGCCGGTGGGAGCACCAGAGAGCGCGAGATAGAGCGTCTGCGTGATCTGCTCCACGCTCGCGCCAGCTTCCGCCGCGCGTACGCGGTCGATGCTGAAGGTGCGCTTCTGCTGCGGCGCCTCGACGGTCCAGTCGATGTCCACCACGCCGGGTGTCGATTCGAACACTTGCTTGACTTGCCGAGCCGCCTCGAGGCGAGTGGAATCATCGGCGGCATAGACCTCGGCGACAAGCGTGGAGAGCACGGGCGGCCCGGGGGGTATCTCCGCCACCTTCGCCGACGCCTTGTATCGAGTCGCGATGGAGTCGATGCCGGGACGCACCGCAACGGCAATGGCGTGACTCTGGCGCGAGCGATCGCCCTTGGCCAGCAGGTTCACCTGCACGTCGCCGACGTTCGGCCCGGTGCGCATGAAGTAGTGGCGCACGAGTCCATTGAAGTTGAACGGCGCAGCCGTGCCCGCGTACACCTCCGTGCTCGTCACTTCCGGCACGTGGCGCAGGTAGCCGGCGATCTCCTGGCCTAACGCATTCGTGGTCTCGAGCGTGGTGCCCTCCGGCAAGTCGAGGATCACCTGGAACTCGCTCTTGTTGTCGAAGGGCAGCATCTTGACCTTCACCGCCTTCACGGCGAGCAGGCCGACGGACAGGAACAGCAAGGCAACCACTCCGCCGTAGAACGCGTGACGCACGGGCGCACGATCCATGAGTCGGGTCATGAGCCCCGCGTAAAAGCGGCTGAACCGCGAGGTCTCC
Organism: Gemmatimonadales bacterium; assembly: GCA_038322445.1. Classification (GTDB taxonomy): domain Bacteria; phylum Gemmatimonadota; class Gemmatimonadetes; order Gemmatimonadales; family Gemmatimonadaceae; genus AG11. Next base: position 13,467 of record JBBQFW010000031.1, on the reverse strand, counting down.
TCCTCCTCGAGCGCCTGATCATGCCCGTGCCTCGCGGGGGTCACGTGTCCCTTGAGGAGGCGATATGCGAGGTACGGCGTGACGACGAACGCCACCGCCAGTGACGCCAGCATCGCGACCGACGCACCCACGGGAATCGGGCGCATGTACGGCCCCATCATGCCCGAGACGAAGGCCATGGGCAGGATGGCGGCGATCACCGCGAACGTCGCGAGAATCGTCGGGTTGCCGACTTCATCGACCGCCTCCACCGCCGCGTCCTCGGGCGAGCGGTCTCCCATCCGGAGATGCCGGTAGATGTTCTCCACGACGACGATCGCGTCGTCCACCAAAATGCCGATGGAGAAGATGAGCGCGAAGAGCGTGATGCGGTTGAGCGTGTAGCCGAGCGCGTAGTAGGCGAAGAGCGTGAGCGCGAGGGTGACAGGAACGGCCACCAGCACCACCGCGGCCTCGCGCCAGCCGAGGAAGATCCAGATCAGCACGGTGACAGAGAGCGTCGCGATCACGAGGTGCAGGATCAACTCGCTCGCCTTGTCGCCAGCGGTCTCGCCGTAATCGCGCGTGACGTCGAGCGTTATCTCGCGTGGGAGCAGTCGCCCCTTCGCCTCGTTCACGCGCTGCATGATCGCCTTCGTCACCTGCGTGGCGTTGGCACCCTTGCGCTTGGCCACCGCGATCGTGACAGCGCTCTCGGAGGTCCCCGAGCGACCGGTGTGCGACACGTAGGTAGTCGTTTCGCCGAAGTCATCGGTGACGTTCGCCACGTTCCGCAGCGGGACGGGCATGCCCCCGCGCTGCGCCACCACGACCGCGCTCACGTCGGCCGCCGTCGCGAGGGTCGCACCCACGTCGATCAGATACACCTCGTTCGATGCCGTGAGTGCGCCGGCCTGAAGGCGGGCGTTGGCCGCACGAAGGGCCTGCGCCACTTCGCCCGGAGTGACGCCGCTTGCCGCGAGTCGCGCGGGGTCGAGCGTCACGCGAAGCTGCCTCGCCTGCCCGCCCACCACAAACGTCTCGGCGACATCGGGAATCGTGCGGATCTCGTCCTCGAGATGCACGGCTACCTGACGGATGGCGTTCGCGTCGTACATCGCCGAATGCAGGGTGAGCGTGGGGACGGGCACGTCGTCGATCGAGTGCGCCTTCACGAGCGGGGGCAGCGCGCCGGCGGGCATCTGGTCCATCGCGCCGGCGAGCTTCGCCTGCACCCGCGTCACGCTGCGCTCCTGGTCCTCTCCCACCTTGAAGCGCACGGTGGTCATGGCGTAACCGTCGCCGGACATGCTGTACACATGATCGACGCCGGGAATCTCGAGCATGCGCTGCTCGATCGGCCGCGCCAGCAGGTTCTCCGCCTCGCTCGGCGACGCACCGGGCAGTGCCGCGATCACGTCGATCATGGGCACCGAGATCTGCGGCTCCTCCTCACGCGGCGTGGCGAGAATGCCGAGCAGGCCCACGGCGAGCGAGGCGATCGTCACGAGCGGGGTGAGCTTGGACCGCAGGAAGGCCCTGGCTACGCGTCCGGAGATGCCCATGATCAGTTCCTCACGCCGGTTGCAGGCATGGCGACAACGTCGCCGGCTCGCAGGCCCGCACTCACTTCCGTCATCGTGTCGTACACACCGCCGGCGCGAATCCACCTCGTGTGATCGCCGTCGGGGGTCCGCAGGATCACGCCGACGAGGTCTCCCTCATGCACGAGCGCGCGCGTGGGCACGAGTATCCCTGGCCGCGTGCCGAGCGCGAGGCGAATCGTCGCGGTGCTGCCGGCCAGGAGCATGCTGGTCGGATTCGCAACGAGCGCGTTGATGGTGTACAGGTTGCCGGCGGTGGCCGGAACAACGCCCTCCACGATTGCATCCACCGTTCGGCCCTCCACGAGCGCGTTCACGTGCTGTCCGCGATGCACGCGACGCGCCACGTCGGGCGTTGCGTTCGCGGTGATGCGAAGCTGGCGACCGTCCTGGATCGTGATGAGCGGCGCACCCGGCGACGCGAACGCACCGGGATCGACGAACCGGCGCGTGATCGTCCCGGCGAACGGTGCGCGAATGACGGCGTACGCGCTCACGGCGCCAAGTTCGGCGGCAGCCGCCCGCGCGGCACGCACACCCGACTCCGCGCGGGTGAGGCCCGTCTCCGCGGCATCGAGCTGCGACTTCGTCGCGGCGCTGTCGGCGTAGAGCGCCCGTATCCGTCCGGCCTGCAATGCTGCGTCGCGATGCGACGCCTCGGCGCCGGCGATCGAGGCCGACACCTGCCCTTCCCGCGCCGCGAGGTCGCGTGCGTCGAGGTGGACGAGCGGCTGCCCGGCCACAACCGCATCGCCTTCGTGCACCGAGACGGTGAGGACGGTCCCCGTCAGCTTGCTGCTCAGCGTTGCCTGCTGGAGCGGTTCAGCGACGCCGGATGCATCAAACGTCGCAGTGATGATGGTGTCCCTCACCGTATACGTCGCGCCGCTTCTGGGCGGCGCGGCAGACGGGATGTCGGGCGCCGGTGTGGAGCAGGCAGCCGCGAGCGTGAGTGCCGCCGCGCCGGCGATGAGTCGGAACGTCATGACGAGAGTCCTCGGAGTGTGTGGTGCGGTAGTCATCATTGCGCGCGTCATTGTTCCCGTCCCGGCGTGGTCACTGCACCGCGGTCGGCGACACTCGCGCTGTCATCGAGTACGGCCAGCGTTGCGGGATCACGTCCGGCAGCCAGCCGGCGCTCCGCGGCGTCGACGATGACCACGTAACGCGCCTGCGCAAACGCGAGGGCGCTCTGGGTATCCACCGTCTGCGCGTCGAGCAGCTCGGTCACGGACGCGAGTCCGCCCTCATACTTCCGCGCCACGATCCGGTGCGCTTCGGCGCTCTGTGCAACCGCGCGCTCCGCGATCGCGAGGCGCGTCAGCGCCACCGTGAGCGCGGTACGCGTCTGCTCGTCCTGGAGGCGACTGTTCGCGACGGCGGCCTCCGCTAGGGCCCGCGCGCCGGTCTCTCGCGCGGATGTTGTCTGGACGTCGGCGATCTGGCTGGCGCCGGCGAACGGGCTCCATGTGGCCATCACGCCAACGGTCCAGTTCCTGTCGCCTGCATACACGCGATCGGGTGAGTTCCAGTCGTAGCGCGCGAACGAGTTGAGGCGCGGGAGATATGTGGATCGTGCGCGGACTGCATCCGCGCGCGCGGCGTCCAGCCCGCGCTCCGACGCATCGACGTCAGCCCGCGGCTGACCCTGGCCGACGCTGATGTCTCCCTCGACGACGGCGCGAATGCGAGCCGCGGACGGCAATGCTCCCGGCGCAACGATGTCGTTCGCGTCGGCGGCGCCATCGCCGCCAAGCAGCACGGCGAGCTGCCGACGCGCGGTGAGTGCGTTGCCATCCGCCTCGGCCAGCTGCGCATCGATTTCGCCGGCACGCACCGCGGCCAGCAACGCGTCCGACTTCGTCACCATGCCTTGCCGCACCATCGCCTCGGCCTGCGTCTGGTGGGCGTGTGCGGCGTGCGCTGCCGTCTGGAGCATGGACGCACGCTCGGTCGCCAGTACGCTGCCGTAATAGGCGCGCACGACGTCGACGCGGGTCGACATCCGGGTCCAGCTCGCCGATGCGCGTGTGGCATAAGACGCCTGGAGCGCGGCGCGGCGTCCCAGCCATGCATCGGCATTCACCAGCGGCTGCTCGACGACGATGCCGCCCTGGTAGTTGCCGATCGCGTTCGGGTAGTTGAGGCGGCTCGGGTCGAAGTCGGCCTGTGTGATGGTGCGCTGGCGCAGCGTGGAGCCGAACGCCCCGATGGGATCCGTCGTGCGCACGTAGCCCGCCTCGAGATGGATGCTGGGCAGGATGCCCTTGAGCGGGACGAGCGCCTGCGCGCGTCGTTCAGCCGAGGCGCCGCCGGCGATGCGGTTGGCGAAAGCCGATCGATCCGCCTGCCGCATGGCGGCGCCGAGGGTGAGCTGTGCGACCGCTCGCTGGGTCACGGTGGTGCACGTGAGGAGCAGGAGGAGGGCACGGTGGTTTCGCGTCATGGTCACGGCGGGGGCGGGAGTACAACTAATTACTTATATGTCTATATATGAATATATCGAATGCAGAGAGGGATGCAAGTCGCAGCAAACACCAGTGCACTGAATTCCGCTTGGGACGCCCGCCGAGTCGGGTGAGGGATTGCTGAATGTGTGACGTACTCGACGGGAAGGACAACGCGACTGTTATCCAGTTGCCATCCTGACACCGTGCTTTGCGATGTGTTCGTCATTCCCGCGCACGGGGGAATCCAGGGGCACAGCGCCCAAATGGATTCCCGCTTTCGCGGGAATGACGACTTTCAGGCTCAGCACCATCAGTCGCGCTCGGGGCCTGGCTCGAGTTCCGCGCCGCCACTGCCGGCGGAGCCGAATTTCGGAGCGGTGAACCAACCGCCTACGGTGGTGCGCGGGGGATTCGGTGCAATGGCATCCGGATGCTCGTCGGCTGCTCCCTTGCTCTTCGACTGCGTCTTCGCGGCGTCGTCCTTCGACGCTCCCGGCTTGCGGATTCGACGTGACATGAGTCCTCTGATTCCTGGTTGACGTCGCTTGAGCGGCGACGCCATCGCGCGGTGGTGATCAGTGATGCGCGGCATCGGCGCGCATCGATCGCGCCAATCCCGGGACTTCCGCCAGAGTGCCTTTCTTTCTCACGCGAGTTCTGAAGGGCGGCACCGATCGTGCACGCCACTTCCTGCATCCGTCGTTCGAAATCCATCGTCCGCGGCACAGAGGCAACTGCCATGCGGCGACGACTTAGGGGCGTTCGGCACTTCCATTTCTACGGCGGAGCAGCGCGATGAGTGCCGAGGCGCACGGGCCGTATTGGAAGCGCGCACATCGGGATTGGCGCGTCCGTGCCGCCGCCATTGTCATGGCGCTCGCGATGATCATCTTCGTGCTCACGGGGAATCTCGCGAGGCGGCCAGGTGTGTACCGCGCGCCAGCAGCGTTGCCGAGCGGGAAGTAGTCGGCCTCGACGGAGTTTGCGCACGTCCATGAGCCAATCATTTCGATCGTAGCCGCCAGCCGCAGGTCACCGCGTGCACGCCTCGACGAAGCGGTCGGTGACCTCGGGACGACGTAAGTAGAGCAGACCATCACTACGCCGGAGCTTGCAATGCAGTTGGGCATGATTGGGCTTGGCCGCATGGGCGCAAACATGGTGCGTCGTCTCATGCAGGGCGGCCACTCGTGCGTCGTGTTCGACGCACAACCGAAGGCGGTGAAGGCGCTTGCGACCGAAGGCGCGACTGGTGCCGCCACCCTGGAAGACTTCGTCGCGAAGCTGTCGACGCCCCGAGTCGTGTGGCTGATGGTCCCGGCAGGGGTCGTCGATGAGACGATTGATACGCTGCTTCCGCTGCTCAGCGCGGGCGACGTCGTCGTGGACGGTGGCAACTCCTACTATCGCGACGATTTGAAGCGAGCGCAGCGGCTCGCGTCGGCCGCAGTCCACCACGTCGATTGCGGCACGAGCGGTGGCGTCCTCGGATTCGAGCGCGGCTATTGTCTCATGATCGGCGGTGAGCTCGACATTGTGCAGCGGCTCGATCCCATCTTCGCCACGCTCGCTCCCGGCGCTGGCTCATCCGCGAAGACGCCTGGTCGCGAGGGACGCAGCCCCACCGCGGAGCAAGGCTACCTCCACTGCGGACCGAATGGCGCCGGGCATTTCGTGAAGATGGTGCACAACGGCATCGAGTACGGCATGATGGGCGCCTACGCCGAGGGGTTGAACATCCTGAAGCATGCGAACATCGGAAAGACGGCGGCCGCCGCCGCCGACGCCGAGACGACGCCGCTTCGCGATCCGGCCGCGTATCAGTACGACTTCGATTTGGCCGACGTGGCGGAGGTCTGGCGCCGCGGAAGCGTGATTGCATCCTGGCTGCTCGACCTCACCGCTGCAGCACTTGCCGCCAGTCCCGGCCTCGACGACTTCCAGGGGCGCGTGTCTGATTCAGGCGAGGGGCGATGGACACTCGAGGCGGCAATTGATGAGGCGGTGCCGGCAACCGTACTCGCTGCGGCACTCTTTGCGCGCTTCACGTCACGCGGCCAGGCCGATTTCCAGAATCGTGTCCTGTCCGCCATGCGTTCGGAGTTCGGCGGGCACGCCGAACGGCCCGCGCCAACGTGATCCCCGAAGGCCGCGAGCGCGACGACATTGCTGGTGCAGGGCTTACGCAGGCGTGTGGGCCGTATGCATGCAGCGCGGAATCACCAGCCGCACCGATGGTGCACGACTCACGTGCCGCTCCGGCGGTGCCATTCCACGCGGAGCGATGAGCATGTTGCGAAGCCTTGGAGATCTCGACAAGTATTCGGTAAGCGCGACCGACGGCGACCTCGGACACGTCGACGACTTTCTCATCGATGACGAACAGTGGGTCGTCCGCTACCTGGTCGTTGAGTCGGGAGGCTTTCTCGATCGACGCGGCGTACTCATCTCACCCATTTCCTTCCGGCGCGCCGAGTGGGAATCGCAACGCTTCCACCTGGCGTTGACACTCGACCAGATCAGGAACAGCCCGGGCATCGACACGGACAAGCCCGTGTCCCGTCAGCACGAAAGCGAATACGTCGGCTACTACGGGTATCCCCCGTACTGGGGCCAGACGGCGATGTGGGGCATGGGGCTCTATCCCGCGTTACTGGCGGGCAGCTCGCCTGACGATGTGCCGCCCGTCTCGACAAGGGCACCCGCCGGCGACGCGCACCTGCGGAGCGCGGACGAGCTCCGCGGCTATCACATCCACGGCACTGACGGCGCCATCGGCCACGTCGTCGACTTCATTCTGGACGACGAGAGCTGGGCGGTGCGCTTCCTCGTGGTCGATACGAGCGCCTGGTGGTTCGGCAAGAAAGTGCTGGTTGCCCCGCGCTGGGCCCACAGCGTCAGTTGGGAGGACCGCACCATTCACCTCGACATCTCTCGCGCTGCCATCCACAGCAGCCCGGAGTGGGACGCGAACGCGCCGGTCAATCGCGAACTCGAGTACCGCTTGTACGACTATTACGGCCGTCCGGTCGACTGGGGGAGCGAAGGACACCCCGACGAGGCGCAGCCGCATATCCGCGTCGCGACGCCGTGACGCCTGGGCGCCGGGACTGAAGGTGGCGCACGCCAATCCTCGCGGTCCCGCTGCTGCGAAGCGCATGACGCGCGCGAGGCAATCCGTCCTGACGATCAATGCGGGGTCGTCGAGCATGCGCTTCGCGATATACGAGGTCGGCGGCGTGCCGCAACCGGTGCTGGCGGGCAGTATCGACGCGATGCGCTCGAGGCACCCTACCCTTTCGATCGCCGACGCCGGCGGCGCAATGCAAGGCACCTGCAGGCTTCCGGCTGGCGATCAGCGCGCGACGACACGCCGCCTGTTCGACTGGCTCGAGTCACAGCCGGCCTACGATGCGGTCACCGCCGTGGGCCATCGCATCGTGTGTGGAACGAATCACACAGATCCGAGGCCGCTTACAGCGACGCTCCTCCGGGAGCTCCGGCGCCTTGCTTCGTACGATGCCGATCATCTTCCCCAACAACTCGCCTTGATCGACGAAGTGACGGCGCGCCGGCCGGATCTGCGGCAAGTCGCCTGTTTCGATTCGGCGTTCCATCGTACGATGCCGCGCGTGGCCAGGTTGATACCCATTCCACGGCGTTATTCCGCCGGTATCGAGCGCTATGGCTTTCACGGCTTGTCGTACGCGTTCCTCATGGACGAGCTTCGGCGCATCGATCCCGTCGCGGCGAAGGGTCGGGTCATCCTGGCGCATCTGGGCAGCGGCGCGTCGCTGGCCGCGGTGTACCGGGGCAAGAGCATCGATACGAGCATGGGTCTCACCCCCACGTCCGGCCTCGTGATGAGCACTCGTCCCGGCGACGTCGATCCGGGTCTGGTCTATTATCTCGCACGCAGGAGGCATGTGACCGCGGCGCGCTTCCAGCGCATGGTCACTCACGAGTCGGGGCTGCTCGGCGTCTCCGGTATCAGCTCCGACCTGCGAGACTTGATTGCACGCGAGCAACAGGACGAGCGAGCCGCGGATGCGGTGGCGCTGTTCTGCTATCAGGCGAAGAAGTGGATTGGCGCATTCGCCGCGGCCCTTGGTGGCGTCGAGACGCTCGTCTTTACCGGTGGCATTGGAGAGAACGCGTCACTCATACGCCATCGCATCTGCGAGGGGATCGGCTTTCTCGGCGTCACGCTCGACCGGCGGCGCAATGAGCGACATGCGCCCTTGATCTCATCGACGGTTGGCCGAGTGGCCGTCAGGGTGATTCATACGGATGAAGCTGTCATGATCGCGCGGTCCGTCATCCGGACGCTCGACCTCACATAGTGCGTAGCGGGACGTTCCGCAAAACCGTCGCCCCTACCGACTGCCTGAAAGAGACATCCGGCAACTTTTCTTCAATCAAGCGAGGCGAACGCAATGAACGCAACGGACGGCAGCACATTTCGCGACCCGGTCTGCGGCATGCAGGTCCAGGAGGATTCCCCTCACCGGTACGAGCTCGCTGGCACGATGCACCGGTTCTGCAGCACGAGTTGCCTGGAGAAGTTCAAGGCCGACCCGAGTCGCTATCCTGAGCGCGCGTAAGTGAACGGGCCCCCGAACGCGCCGCCCGCGACCGCAACAGGCGGAAAGGACGTCATCTATACGTGCCCGATGCACCCGGAGATCCGGCAGTCTGGCCCCGGGGCATGCCCGATATGCGGCATGGCACTCGAGCCAGCGACCGTCACCCTCGAAGACACGGACAACCCTGAGCTCGCCGACATGACGCGGCGGTTCTGGGTGAGCGTCGCTCTGAGCGCGCCATTGCTCGTCGTGGCGATGGGCGACATGCTGCCCGGTCATCCCGTTGAGCGGATCATGGGGGCGACGGTGTCGGCATGGCTCCAATTCGCTCTCGCGACACCCGTCGTGCTGTGGGCCGGTTGGCCGTTCTTCGTGCGGGGATGGCAGTCCGTCCTCCACCGCAGTCCAAACATGTTCACGCTGATCTCGTTGGGCGTGGCCATGGCGTACCTCGAAAGTGTGCTGGCCACCGTGGCGCCGCAGGTTTTCCCCGCCGCGTTTCGCATGCACGGTGGTCACGTTGCGGCGTATTTCGAAGCGTCAGCCGTCGTCATCACGCTGGTGCTGCTCGGGCAGGTGCTCGAGCTGCGCGCTCGCGGCCGGACGAGTTCCGCAATCCGGGGCCTGCTCGGGCTGTCGCCCAAGACCGCCCGCAGGCTACGGGTCGACAAGACCGAAGAGGATGTCCCGCTGGACCAGATCGCGGTCGGCGACCTGCTGCGCGTCCGTCCGGGAGAGAAAGTTCCCGTTGATGGTGTGGTGACGGAGGGTCGGAGTGCTCTCGACGAATCCATGGTGACCGGCGAGCCGATCCCTTCGGAAAAGGGGACAGGTGACAAAGTCATCGGTGCGACCATCAACGGAACGGGCTCGCTCGTGATGAAGGCGGAGCGCGTCGGAGCCGAGACATTGCTGGCGCGGATCGTCAAGATGGTGAGCGAAGCGCAGCGCAGCCGCGCGCCGATCCAGAAGCTCGCCGACCGCGTGTCCGTCGTCTTCGTGCCGACGGTCGTCGCGATCGCGGTCATGACCTTCATCGTCTGGGCCATGGTCGGCCCCGCACCGCGCATGGCGTACGCCTCGCTCAACGCCATCGCGGTGCTGGTCATCGCCTGTCCGTGCGCCCTCGGGCTGGCGACGCCCATCTCGATCATGGTGGCGACCGGCCGCGGGGCGACGATGGGCGTGCTGTTCCGGAACGCGGAAGCCATCGAGCTCCTGCGCACCGTGGACACGCTCGTCGTGGACAAGACGGGGACGCTTACGGAGGGCAAGCCGAAGCTGACCCAGGTGATCCCCGCGGGAGCGTGGAAGGAAGAGGAGGTGCTCCGATTGGCGGCGAGCCTGGAGCGAGGAAGTGAACATCCCCTCGCTGCTGCGATCGTCGCCGGTGCCGAAGCGCGTCACACTACACTCGCACCATCGACCGACTTCGCGTCGCACACCGGCAGCGGTGTGTCGGGAAAGGTCGACGGGCGACTCGTGGCGCTCGGAAGTCCCGCGATGGCGGCCGAGCAGAAGATCGACGTCGGCGCGCTCGGGGCCAGAGCCGAAGAGATGCGAGCCGATGGCCAGACCGTCATGTACGTGATCGTGGACGGCGCCTTTGCCGGCGTGATCGGCGTGGCCGATCCCATCAAGGCAACGACGGCCGACGCGATCCGGGAGCTGCATGCCGAGGGTCTTCGTGTCGTCATGATGACGGGCGACAGCAAGACAACGGCTGCGGCGGTCGCCAAAACGCTTGGCATCGACGAAGTGATCGCCGAGGTACTGCCCGACCAGAAGGCCGCGAAGATCAAGGCATTGCAGGCCGCCGGTCGAGTCGTCGCGATGGCGGGAGACGGGATCAACGACGCGCCGGCCCTGTCGCAGGCGCAGGTCGGCATCGCGATGGGGACCGGCACGGACATCGCGATGGAGAGCGCGGGCATCACGCTGGTGGAGGGCGACCTGCGAGGGATCGTGCGTGCGCGGAAGTTGAGCCAGGCGACCATGAGCAATATCCGCCAGAACCTGTGGTTTGCATTTGGCTACAACGCGCTCGGCGTACCGATCGCGGCGGGCGCGCTCTATCCGGTGTTCGGATGGCTCCTGAGCCCGGTCATCGCTGCGGCCGCAATGAGCTTCAGTTCGGTGTCGGTGATCGGCAATGCGCTTCGCCTCCGCTCGCGGGACATCTAACGCGAAGAGGAACACCTCGTGTCTTTGCGTTCGCCTTCAGCTAGTCTGGACACCAGCTAGTGATGAATCTCCCACACGCTGGTAGGGCGCGCATGAGGCGCTGGCACACCAGGGCTCGCTGCACGCAGACGCCATGGACCCGTCTGCCGTGATGTCATCGGCCTGACAGGTACGCTTCCTACTTTACATCCGACGGCGCGTCGCGGTGCTCGTAACCGCTCTTAATGCAATCATCACGAAACACATGCCCATTTCCGGCGACCTTCTGGCCGGCACCGGGTATTCTGGTAAACGAACGCGATACATCACTCGTGCCTGTCGCGCAGGCATCGGCTTTCACTGTCCTGTTCCATTACTCATCCCACACGGAGATACCTCATGCGTACCACTGCCTTGATACCGCTCGCCCTCCTCCTCGCCGCGTCTGTCGCCGGCGCGCAGGGCATGTCAAAGAAGAATGAGACCCAGGCCGAGCTCCAGAAGGAAGCGAAGATGACGATGGCCGATGCGCGCGCCATGGCGCTGCGTGAAGTTCCGAACTCGAAGGTGCAGGCTGGCGAGATCGAGCGCGAGGGCGGAAAGCTCATCTACAGCTTCGACATGAAAGTGGCGCACAAGTCGGGCATCAACGAAGTGAACATCGACGCCATGACGGGCAAGCTCGTGAGCAAGCAGCACGAGACGCCGAAGGCCGAGAAGGCCGAGGCCAAGGTTGATGCAAAGGAAGCGAAGGCCGTCGCGAAGGAGATGAAGGCCGACGCCAAGGCTGCCAAGAAGCCGTAACACCTTTTCCGAGAAGAGTGAGCGACCCGCCTGTTGGGTATTCACGGGCGGTCGCTCACGCCTATTGCACGAGCGGATGGCGCAGAGCCGCCGGGAGATGCGGGGGAAAGTTGCATGGCACGGCCGCGCCAGTCGCGAGGCACGTCCGCGCGCGCGCGATGGCCTTGTCGATACTCCCGAATCCAATGGTGGACGACGGCATCTCGACGTGCGGCCAGTCCCATGTGTGGTCGAGGCGGCCCAGCACGCGGAACGATTCACCGCTCGGCGTGCGATAGCGGGTCACCCATCGGCGGAAGGCGATCCAGTCACGCCGGGTACGCGCGTTCGCTCGATCGCCATCGCCGACCACGATGTCGAGCGCGCGGCCATACGAATGATTCGACGTGAGGGTGTGCGTCCGGCCTCGGCCCTCGGCCATGAGGTACGCCTCGCGCAGCGGGGAGCGATACGTCGCCGTGACCCGGAGCCGGTATCCCGCCGCTCTCGCGTCGCGCAGCATCGCCTCGGCCAGCGGTCGTACGTCCGGATCGAGGTCCGCTGTCGACGTACTCGAGGGAGTCGCGCCGCCGGTGAAGTACGTCGGGGTGGTGGCACGCACCCGGCGCTCCGCCTGGTCCCACGATTCTCCGGGACGGCGTACCGATACGTACCCGATGCGATAGCTGTTCACGTAGCAGGTGAGGCAGCGCTTGCGCTGTGTGTCGTACTTGAGGATCCCCTCCTCGGTGGAATCAGACACATAGAGCCGACGCGGGTCCTCGATGCCGTACGCGCGTTGCAGGACGTCGGCATCTGCGCTCGAGAGCACGACGCTGGCGTAGTGCGGGATGCCGCGCGCGTCGACGCCTTCGTACGCCGCCGCTTGCGTGCTGTCTTGCCCCACCGTGTCCACCGGCAGCGACACCTTGTCGCCGGCCAACGCGACCTCACCGCGCGCTGACGCTGCCTGCTGGCCGGCGACGTTCGATGCCGTCGCGCTGGATCCTCCCCCTGAGCATCCGGCGAGTGCGAGGAGGAGCAGTGCCCACACGAACATCGCCGCGGGGAGAGCGAAGCACCACCATCTTCCTTCGGATCGCGTCATCGCGGGGACTTCACGCCAACCGCATGATCCGCCTCCCGTGTCGCCACGCCTTCCACTCACGTGGTGACAGGCGCTGGCGGATGCTTGCGTTCCTGGGCCGAGAGGTAGACGACGAGCACGATGATGACGACGAGGATCACGGCGGTAATCCGCAAGCGTCCCAGACCGAGCCCGCCGTCGCTCGATGCCTGCGTGAGCAGATCGCCCGCCGAGGCGCCGAGCGGGCGGGTGAGGATGTACGCGGCCCAGAACGCGAGCACACTGTTGATGACGTGCAGGCGGTACAGTCCGTACACGAGCGCGATGCCGGCGGCGAACAATCCAAGGGCCGTGCCGTAACCGAGGCCGAAGGCCTCCGAGACGAGATCCCCGCCCGAGGTTCCGAGGGAGAACGTGAAGAGAATCGCTGCCCAGTAGAAGAGCTCGCGGCGCGTGGTGTGGATGGTGTGCACCGAGAGCGTGCGTTCGCTCAGGTACCAGCAGATGAATACCGCGACCAGCGCGGCGGCAAAGATGATCGTCGTGGTGACCAGCGTGACGTCGAGGTTGTCGACGAGGTTGTCGGAGATGAGCGTGCCGACGACGCTGATGAAGACGACGGTGATCCAGTAGATCGTCGGGACGTACGCGCGGACGCGGAACTGCACGATCAGCGCGATCACGAGCAGGACGGCCATGATGACGGATGTCATGACGAGGCCGAGTTTGAACGTCGTGGACAGGACGTCTGCGGCGGTCTCACCCACAGTTGTCGCGAAGATCTTGATGATCCAGAAGACGAGCGTGACGGCGGG